>JAGTVG010000092.1 GCA_018224645.1 Cyclobacteriaceae bacterium | reverse complement strand
GGATTTTTAGTATGGTTTCCTGAGCCTCAGGTTCATCAGCCAGTTAGCCCGGAGATCCCTGCCCTCACCCGAAGCCTGCCTGCAGGCAGGCAGGGATGACGATGGATGGGAGGACTGTCATGAATCAGGCCTGATTATGTACAGATCCCTGCTCTCGCTCTGCCTTAACTCGAGCCGGCAAGAATGACGACATATACAGGGATTTTCGCTCAGAATAAATACTCAATACACATAAGGATCATTTTCTTAATCCATCCGTGCAATACATTCTCCGAGGCTTTCTTTCCAGTGAGGGATTTGTATTCCGAATACGGACTTAATTTTGGATTTATCCATCACGCTGAAATGTGGCCTCCTGGCTGGTGTCGGATAATCCCGTGTCAGGATTGGTTTCAGTTTCAGTTTAATATTTTTCAACATGAAAATCTCATAGGCAAAATCATACCACGACGCCACCCCTTCGTTACTGAAATGATATATGCCCCATTTATCCGAATTCTCCTTTTCATTTTCCAGGATATCGACCATCTCCATAATGACTTTAGCCAGGTCATAAGCATAGGTTGGAGAACCCACCTGGTCGAATATCACTCCTATTTCATCCCTGGACTGGCCCAGCCTGATCATAGTTTTAACGAAATTATTGCCGTACTGGGAATATAACCATGAGGTTCTGATGACGATCGACTTTGGATTTCCTTTCAGGACGTTTAATTCACCTTCACATTTTGTCTGTCCATAGGCATTGACGGGGGCCACCGGATCATTCTCCACATACGGCCGTGAAGCCGAACCATCGAAAACAAAATCCGTGGAAATATGAATGATGGATGCATTGATCAGCCTGGATCTTTCGGCCAGTAACCCGGGAGCGGTCGAATTGATCAATAACGCCTTATCGATTTCCTTTTCCACGAGATCAACGGCTGTATAAGCGGCGCAATTGATCAGGATGTCAAAAGGATATTTCCTGGAATACTCATCGATTTCGCTTTCTTCGGTGATATTCAATTCCTCGATATCCGTGAAATCAAACTGATGAGAAGCGTTAACGGCAAGGGACTGAAGTTCTGATCCCAGTTGACCCTTACTTCCCGTAACAAGTATTTTCATACGCTATTTAGGTTGAAATAGGTTTTCGTAATAGGGTAAGGGATCAAATATACCTCCACTTTTGTCATAATATTCTTCATTCAGTAAATATACTCCATCCCTGACCGTCCGCCATGAAGCATCAGGATGTGGGTGGTGGGACACCAACTTTTCCCAGTTCAGATAATTCTGATGACCATTTGTTTCGAGCAATCCCAGGCCAAGGTCAGGAAAGGGCGCCAGCCTGGCGGCAATATTCTTATTCCATTCCACCAGCACCGGGGTCACGGTCAGGTCGGCACAGAAACAGGGCACATCATTTTCATGGGCTACGGCCGCTATTTTCATGGTCATGCTGAGGGTCTTGGCGATCGCCTTCAGGGCAATCGCTTTATACCCCATCTGAATTCGGATAAGTGCGTCCTCATCCGTATGTGCACTTTCATCGGCAGCGATACGTATGCCCAAGTCATCCACCAGGATTTCCTTTTCCTCGGGAAAAGGTTCTTCGATTAGGGCGATCTGTTCGAGGGCTCCGATCCTGTCGGCATGATCAAGCAGCCTGAGGAGGGTATCCTTTGATTCATAACGGCCATTGGCATCAAAATAATACGGGATCTTCCCGTTCCTGGTATAGGTGGTTGTTTCCTTTCCTATGGCTTTGTGAATTTCAGTCAGCCTTTCTTTATCCTTCTGAAGCATTTCTTCCTGGGTCCCCGGTTGTCCGATTTTTATTTTCATAAAAAAATATCCATCCTTCACTGCCTGTGTGATTTCACTGACCGGGATGGAATAGGCCATTAACGGAATGCTTGCCACTGCCTTATGATG
Source organism: Cyclobacteriaceae bacterium (assembly GCA_018224645.1). Lineage (GTDB taxonomy): Bacteria > Bacteroidota > Bacteroidia > Cytophagales > Cyclobacteriaceae > JAGTVG01. Next base: position 7,783 of record JAGTVG010000092.1, on the reverse strand, counting down.
ATATGACAATGCCGGTCTGTAACGGTCCGGGATCATATCATCAAAGGTACTGATGCCATTTTCGTGTGCATAAATCAGCCATACAGCATTATCAAGGGCAACGAGCGCATTCAGGGCAAATGTTTTTCTGAGGTCTTCATGTCCGGTAATCTTCCTTCCATAGTCAAGGACCGGATCGAGGATATTTTCAAGCAGGCTGATCGGATCATTGAATGACTGACCTTGAATAAGCCTTAAACCATATTCCGTCATGGCATACATCAGGGGATTTCCGCCCGCTTCGGAGTGACCGGAAAAAACCCGGGCATCGGACCATAATACACTTTGAGAACATAATCCTGTTTTTATGGTCCCTTTATCCGATTCAACCTGTACCACCGACTGCCATATTTCTGACATATAACCTCCCTTGAATCCAAAGGGCCGGATAAGGGGTTCCCGCACAAAATCTGAATTTACCCTGGCTATGCTGATCATGTTATTTCTTTTACGGTTATGATCCTCAGGAAAGGAAAACGGAAGCATGGTCATGCCGATCATTCCTGAAGCATTTCTGATAAAATCACGTCTGTTTCCCGTCCTCATAATAATTCCGCATTTTTCAACAGGCCTTTTAAAGCATCAAGATCTTTTTTCATGGCCTTCATCACCTGTTTTTTTACCTCTTTTACATCCATTTCTTCTTCAGGCCGTTCAGTCATGGGATACTCAAAATGCATGGTTACCGGGCCACCGATATTCATTTCCTTCACCAGCTGGAAGAACCTGCTGAAATTTACCATTCCTTCCCCCACAGGAGTATTGATGATACGCCACTCCCCGTCGACCTGGCCCCACTTATGATCCTTAATTACCAGGGAATGAATATAGGGTGAGATGAGTTGCATATCTACAGGCCAGGAATGTCCGCCTTCGACGGTTGCATGCCTGATGTCGAACTGGCAGCCGATCCAATCCGGCTGGTTATCCCTGAACAGGTACCATAGATCCCAGATGGTTGCACCCACATTCGTTCCATCGTGATTCTGATAGTTGCCGATGATACCGGATTCCTGATTCAGCCGGATCAGTTTTTTTATTGCCGGCAGGTATCCATCCAGCGTTTTCATGATCCCCCGGTCAAAATCATACCGGAGATAACCCATTCTGTAATGCCTGATCCCGTGGTCAGCTGCTGTTTTCAAAACCGGCCCGGTCAGGGGATTGTCCGGATCATTCACATCGGTAGCCATCAGCGGGGTATTCAATCCGGCCTTTTCGACCGCGCTGACCGCTCTTGGCAGATCTTTTACAACATTTTCCGGCAATACATGACCTCCGGCCCTCACCGTCAGATCCACCCCGTCAAAACCGATCTCTGCAGCCGTTTCTGCCATTTCTTCATAATCAAGGAATTGCAGGTGTTTTGAGAACACGCAAATTTCCTCTATTTTCTTTTTTTTCTCCCGGGAAGGAACTGCCGGAAACATGGACAGATCCTTAACCGTTATCAGTCCCACCCCGAGGCCGGACATCTTTTTGATAAATTCGCGTCTTTTCTTTTTCATTTTTCTACATAAAAAAAAGTGTGGATCAAATTTTCAACAGGTCACTTTAAAGGATTTTCCATGGGTCACGGTATTCATAATGCAGGAGGTCATTGGCTTTTGGATCGTTTGTGAACTTTTCGTTTTCCGGATCCCATTCAAGCCGTTTTTTTGTCTGCAGTGCTATATTCGCGAGATGGGCAAAGGAAGTTGACCGGTGCCCTTCTTCGAGTGAACACCAGGATTCCCCCCTGGATTTTACACAATCCAGAAAATTACGGATCAACCTGGCGGCGGGGTCTTCTGAAACAACGGATTGGCCATGTTGTTGATCAGAACGGATATCATATGCTTCTTCACTGATCTGTTCTTCCCAGTCCTGGAATTGTCCCGGTCCGGAAGGCAGAATCTTATAGCCGCGTTCGCTTATCCCAAGGTTTCCCAGGGTCCCTTTCAGTTCAATCTCACCGTAGGGGATATCTCCGCCGCCACAGGCCTCATGGATACTGAATTTGACAATGGCGCCCGAGGAAAATTCAAACAGCACCTCCATGGTATCAGGGATATCCCCATCGTGTTTTAAAACATATTTTCCTCCATGTGCGCTGATGGATGCCGGGGCTGTTTCACCCATCATCCACCGTATGGCGTCCATGTAATGTACGCCCCAGTTACCCATCTGTGAGGAATAATCACTCCACCAACGGAACTTGTACGGGGCGATATTGTATTGGTATGGTCTGAATGCCCTGGGTCCCAGCCACATGTCCCAGTTAAGATCTTCCGGTGGAGCTTCCTTCGGGAACATCCCGATCCCATCGGGGGTCATGTTGCTGATCCGCAATGCACTGGCAACCGTGATCCTGCCCAGTTTGCCGGCCTGCACCTCCCGGGCCATTTTCTGATAGACATGGGAGCCGCGGCGGTTCAAGCCCACTGTAACCACCTGTTTCGAGTTTTTCTGGGCATTCACCATGTCCCTGCCTTCCTTCAGGGTGATTGTGAGGGGTTTTTCCACATAAATATCCTTGCCGGCATGAATGGCCTGGATCGTCTGGATGGCGTGCCAGTGATCGGGCGTAGCGATGCAGACGGCATCCACATTCCTGTCTTCCAGGAGGTTCCGGTAATCCGGATATATTTTAACCTCTTTACCGAAATTTTCGCCCAGCTCAGGAACCCTGCCCATTGCCTTATATCTTTCATGAACCCTGGAATAATCGCGGGTCAGATAGGGCTCGTAAACATCGGACAAGGCAGTTACCATAACGTCCGGGTTGTTCATGAAGGAATGAAGCAACTGTGTTCCCCGGTTACCAACACCGATAAATCCCATCTTTATTTTATCATTCCTGATACCCAGGGGATATGTCAGCGGAACCACGTTGAAAACTTCAGGACTGAACGCAACTCCAGAGGCGATGACGGAAGTTTTTTTAATGAAATTCCGGCGAGTTTTCATGTTATCCATATCATTTAAGGGATTTAAAGTTCAAATTCGATGGTTTCGCTCGGTTCATAGCCGATCCTGTGAGCCTGAACAAGCACTTTTTCATCTTCACCGAGAGGGAATGGACCTGTATAAACCTTCCAGGCTTCCGGCTCCTGTTGTCCAGTTATTTTTTTATAGCCGATGGAAGCGCCTTTTGTATCACAGGTAACCGAAATCTCTGTATCCCTGGAAGTGATCACCGGATTGCCGGTCCGGGGGGGATGATCCGCACCATTCCACATCCTGCTGATCATTTCCTGTTCAGGAATAAAGCCCATATCCCCGTATTTTTCCTGCCAGCGTTCCAGTTCCGTACGTAATTCAACCAGTTTTTTCTCATATTCCGGATCACCGGCCAGGTTATTCAGTTCATGAGGATCATGATACAGGTCGTACAGTTCTTCATCGGGTTTTGATCCGGCAAACCACAGTTCCTGAACGGCATTGAGTTCACCTGCCTCATGGGCCCGGATCAGTTCCTTCATCAGGTCCATCTGCATTCTGTATTCAATGTCCATGATGTATGGTTTTTCCGGCTGGAAATTTTTGAGATATTTAAACTGTTCATCCCTTACACCACGAACCATATCATATTCATCATCAAGGCGGTCACGTGCGGCAAAAATATATGACCGAGGAGGGGACTGCTCATGCCCGAGAAATGCCTGTCCCTGCAGGTGCTCGGGAATCGGGAAATGGGTAAGGGAAAGCAGGGAGGGAGCAAGATCAATAAAGGAGATCAACTCATCCACAACTTCTCCGGCCATCTGTTTTTCCGGGAACCGGATGATCATCGGAACCTTGAGGCCAGTATCATAAATTTCCCTTTTCTGCCTGGGCAGTGGCCCGCCATGGTCAGAATAGAAGAAGATAATTGTATTTTCAAGCAGACCTTCTGCTTCCAGTTCAGCGATCACCAAACCTGCCAGGGAATCCATTTCGTAAAGATTGGAATAATTCCTGGCAATTTCCCTTCTGACAAGTTTATTATCTGGATAATAGGGAGGGACAACCACATCACCAGGATCTATCTGCAGGGGATGGTCCCTGTTCAGCCACATTCCGGATTCATGACAGACGGTAAAATTGAAGATGGCAAAAAAAGGCTGACCCTCAGCCCGGTTTTTCCAGTGTGCCTTATTGCTGCTTTCATCCCAGGCTGTAACCGGAGGTATGAACTGGTAATCCTGTTTCGAATTGTTCGTACAGTAATAGCCATTCATTCTCAGGTATTCCGAATAACATTTAACATAATCCGGGATCACTGCCGAATAGGTAGGCACAGGCCGGAATTCAGCAGCCCCCAGGGTTCGCATATGATGGGTTCCTATGCTGGTGGGGTACATCCCGGTGATCAGGCCGGACCGGCTCGGGGCACATACGCCGGCCACAGCATATACATTGGTAAACCGGACACCTTCTTTTGCAAGCTGATCCAGGTTAGGTGTTTTCGCCACAGGATCCCCGTAACTCCCCAGGGTGGGCATCTGGTCTTCACAGGTGATCCATACAATGTTCGGTTTATCTATAAGTTTAACTTCCCTTAGCCTGGCATACGGACTGGAAACAGAAGTTTCCACAACCTGTTTTTCCACACAGTTCGACAAAAAAAAGACAGGTATAAGAATAAAAATGAGCTTGTTCATGCCTGAAAAAATTATATATGGTATAATCAAATTTAACAAAAATAGAATTAACCTGAAAAATTCCGGATCTTTTCCCGCCGTTCTGTTTTTTCATGCAGATCCCGGGTGCTGAATAAATTTTCAGATTGTCAGGATCCGGTAATCCTTACCGTTACGCAGAAAGGACTGAAGGATGCGCTGGATGTCCTGGTTATCAGGGAAATGCCTGATAAATTCTTTGAGCTGTGAAGAATGCAGGATTTCCGTCTGACTGTTAAAAAATCCAAATCCCGTATATTTCCCATGTTCTATCCAGACCACCGAGGATTCTTCAGGACATCTGCCCTTTCCAATGATAGCGGCCGTCAGGTTATCCTGGGATAATGACTGAAGAGCCTTATTCACCCGTTTATTGTAAATCGAAGCTTTTTCTTCCCCCACACAGGCTCCTGGACATTTTTTTATCTGGTAATCAAAACAGGAGCCGGGGGATTTCTGCAGTCCTGTAAGTTTGGGACATAATTCAAACTCTTCCGTTTTGTTTCGTATAAAATTTCTCGCATCAGTTAGCGATTTGAACAAACAGACAGGATTCCCGGTTTTATGGGTCCGGCTGATGGAAAATCTCTGATATCCCCGTTGATCCTCATATAAATAGATGCCATAGTTCCAGGAAATTCTTTTCTGGGCCTGATTATAGAGCGGCCATAGCCTGTGAATTTCATGATTCTCAAAAAGCAGGGAAACAAGTTCATTTCCGCATACTTCATAACTTACGCCATGGATGTCACGGAACATATGCTGTTTACGGGTCGTTTCTGATCCCGGCGTGAAATGTCCCCTGATCCTGTTTTTTATATTGATCGCTTTCCCCACGTAAATCACTTTTCCCCGGGCATCAAAAAAATAATAGACACCCGGTTCTTCAGGCAACTGTTCGAATTGTTCCCTTGGAAGATTGGGAGGTAATGCAGCCTCATGCGAACCTTTTTTCAGCGATTGTTGAATACATCCTTCCTTATCGGAATCCTTCAGGACTTCGAATATTTTTACGGTGGCTTCAGCATCTCCGAATGCCCTGTGCCGTGAATTAATTTCAATGTTCAAATGTTTTGCAAGATTGCCAAGCCCATAGGAAGGGAGGCCGGGCATGATTTTCCGTGCGAGTCTGACCGTACACAGCTTTCTGGCCTGGAAATCTCCGCCAAGGGATTTGAATTCCTGACGGATGAAATTATAATCGAAATTAACATTATGCGCCACGAAGATCCTTTTATCCAGAAGCTGATAAACAGTTTTGGCGACCTCATAAAATTTGGGTGCCTTTTCGACCATCTGATTCGTAATCCCGGTGAGCGAGCTGATATAGGGAGGTATGCTGGATTCCGGATTAATGAGGGTATGGAATGTATCCGTAACTTTTTCTCCGTCATAGATATAAATAGCGATCTCGGTGATCCTGCTTCTCAGTGTATAATTACCAGTAGTTTCTATGTCGACAATTGCATACATCTCTAAACCGCCCGGTTTCGCCGTCGGACCTTGAACCGGAAACCTTTGCTATTTCAAATTCATAATTTACATTCCATAAAAATAATAACTTCCCAGGATCTCTTTCTCCGGGAATTTTTGAGGGGGATATAATTTAGCACCTTTCTGATTAAAATCAGACTTATCCGGATTTTTCTTGCTGAAGAGATCCGGGGAAATTCCAAGTCCGTTTAATTTCAGTTTCATCTCCTTCTGCAATAAAAGGGTGATGTCCATCAATGGTTTTTCCAGGTTAAGATATCGCCTGCGCGAAGAATTTCCAATGATCACCGGAAATTCCGGTGAGATCTTTTCCATCCTGGATCCGGCTTTTTGTGTTAGAATGGTAAAATAAAAGTCTGACTGATTCTCATCAATCTGTTTATGGCTGTCATATATTCCTGCAAACGTAAATACAGGTTCGTCCGGGAAATAGATGAAATAATATTTTTCATAATTTTTTATGAAAAAACCATTGGCAGGGATCAGGCATCTCTTTTTACGGATCAGGACCCGTGTATTTTTATTTTTAATGATGCCGCCGGATCTTATCCAGGCCAGGGAATTGCCTTTCCTATCAGGAATTCCCCACGTGGCAAAATTTATGATACTGCCTGATTCCGGTAGGATGACCGGCAGTGACATACCGGGCTTCGTAACGAATGCGGCATTGAAATGCCGTGAAAATTCGGCCCTGAGGCGTTGTTCGATTCTATCTGCATTTGATCCAATGGAATAAGAGGGCAACAGCATTTTCGCCAATGTTATTAGGTTTGCTAAATATAAACATTTAGCAGCTAATAAATTTAGTATATTCAGGAATAATTATGCTTCGTGGATGATTCCGTGTGGGGTGGGTTTTCCAAACTGGTCGAGGTGGACGAAAACGATCTTTTCAATCCGTATGATTTCCGCCTGGGAGATTTTATTCCTGACCATACAACGCACTGTAATGCTGGTACGGCCAATGGACACTACTTCCATCCCTATTTCCACGATGTCGCCATTCTGGGCCGAATTGATAAAATTGATTTCTGACATGAATTTGGTGACGATGCTCTTTTTGTTCAGTTGACCCATGACGAAAATGGCTGCTTCTTCATCGATCCAGCCCAGTAATTTTCCGCCAAATAGCGTTCCCCTGGAATTAAGGTCCTGGGGTTTCACTAATTTTCTGCTGTAGAATTTCATTTTTATTTTATTGTCCGGTCCTGATTGAGTTTATTTTCAATTAGTTTCTGATGGGTTAAGATAAGGGAATTCCTGTTAAAATGAGGCTTAGACCCTTAAAATTAATTACTGGCGGCACTTGTGGTGTGGTGCGGGTGGGAGCAGGATCTCAACGGAATCCAGACTGATCCCAGTTAGCCTTCACGAGTGTTGTCACTCCTGCCGGCCCGTGCAAAGTGGATTTATGTGAACACGGATCTCCATGGTGCCTGAACTGGTCAGAAAATCGTTCAAAAGGACACATCCTTTAAGCAGGGCCATGTTCCGGGAGTACCGATTCTGCCTGCAATAACCGTCTGCCGACGATCACACCTACCCTTGATTTTTGTGCATCACAGGAAAGCCCTGACCAGGCCGGGTAACCTGCATTCACATCTCCG
>JAGTVG010000091.1 GCA_018224645.1 Cyclobacteriaceae bacterium | reverse complement strand
TGGGGAGAAAGGGGATTACCAGAATTTTTTCGGCCCTTTCGGGAGAGCTTCATGCGGCCGATTTACCCAGATTATTCATAAATTATTTTTAAAATGGAATACCGATTGTTTGTAACTTATTTATTTTCAATAACATACGTGACGTCCCGATAAAATCGGAACGGCCCTCCGGGCGCCTTCCTGCATCCATTTCGCATAGCTTCAGCGGAGCAAAGCCGTCAGGCAGGAAACATTTATGAATTTTTCGGGTTAAAAGCAGCACAAAATATAATTTTATTAGGGAAAATATTTAACTTCATATACCAAATAATATTTTGGTTGACTAACATTATATCGGCTAAAATTTTTATACATCATGGCAAATTTTTTTGATCCTGTCAAAACTCCTGATTGGAAAATAGCCCAGGCAGCTGAAAAAAAGATGAAAAAAATCTATGAACTCAGGGATGAGCTGGGGCTGAAACAGGCGGAGGTTTACCCATATGGTCATTTTGTGGGGAAGCTGGATTATAAAAGTATTCTTTCCCGTTTTGAGGACCAGCCACTCGGGAAATACGTGAACGTGACGGCCATTACGCCTACTCCGCTCGGGGAAGGTAAATCAACCACAACCATTGGTTTGCTCGAAGGTCTTGGAAAGATCGGGAAAAGGCCAATCGGGGCCATCCGGCAACCTTCCGGCGGTCCGACCTTTAACATCAAAGGTTCAGCAGCGGGAGGCGGATTGTCCCAATGTGTTCCCCTGACGGAATTCAGTCTGGGTTTGACGGGGGATATAGATGCCATCACCAATGCGCATAACCTGGCGATGGTTGCTTTGACAAGCCGGATTCAGCATGAATTCAATTATACTGATTCCGTTCTGGAAAAGAAAAAAATAAAACGGCTTGACATTGATCCGCGCAACGTAACCATCGGATGGGCCATGGATTTCAGTGCCCAGGCGCTCCGGGAGATCATTATCGGTTTGGGCGATAGAATGAATGGCTTCATGATGAAAAGTGGATTCCAGATCAGTGTGTCTTCCGAGATCATGGCGATTCTGGCCATTTCCACCGACCTGAAAGATTTCCGGAACAGGATTGGGAAAATGATCGTGGCTTATGATAAGAAAGCAAATCCCATTACCACCCATGACCTGGAGGTAGATGGCGCCATGACAGCCTTACTTTCCAAGGTCATCTATCCGAACCTGATACAGACCCTGGAAGGCCAGCCGGTACTTGTACATGCCGGTCCATTTGCCAATATTGCGTTGGGACAATCTTCGGTCATTGCGGATTATATAGGGCTGAAACTGGGAGAATATCATGTAACCGAAAGTGGTTTCGGGGCTGATATCGGTTTTGAGAAATTCTGGAATCTGAAGTGCCGCTACAGCGGACTGGAGCCTGATTGTTCTGTACTCGTTGCCACAGTCAGGGCGCTGAAAATGCATGGGGGAGGTCCGAAGGTAGTTCCCGGGAAAACCCTGGATGAAGCGTATACCAAGAAAAACATGCACCTGGTTGAAAAAGGCCTGAAAAATCTATGTGCGCATATTGACATCATTAAGCGAAGCGGTATTCAGCCTGTCGTATGCATCAATTATTTTCATACGGATGATGATGAGGAGATCGATCTGATCAAAAGAAGTGCGGAAGCCATGGGCGTTCGGGTGGCCGTCGCAAAACACTGGCTGAAGGGAGGAGAGGGTGCTGTCGAGCTGGCGGAGGCTGTGGTGGATGCCTGTGAGGATAAACACCGTTTCAAATATCTGTATGATGATAACATTTCACTCAACAGTAAAATCGAACTGATCGCAAAGGAGATTTATGGAGCCACAGGGGTGAAATATACCGATGCAGCCGTCAAAAAACTTGACACCATCCAGGGTCATCCTGAATTCAAATATTTTGGGGCCTGTATGGCCAAAACGCATCTCAGTTTATCCCACGACCCTTCCTGGAAAGGGAAGCCGAAAGGATGGATACTTCCGGTCAACGATATTCTGCTATACAGAGGTGCGGGACTTGCGGTCCCGGTTGCCGGAGATGTTAAATTAATGCCGGGGACCGCCAGTGATCCTGCTTACAGGAATATTGATGTGGACATCCGGACCGGGTTGGTCACAGGGCTTTTTTAAGGTTTGCAGGATATAAAAAAATCCGCCGGAAGAAATCAGGGCAGGTGGAAAACAGGTTGAATTTTTGTTTTAACCCCGATCATTCATAAATTATTTTTAAAATGGAATACCCATTGTATGTAACTTAATTATACTCAATAAAATACGTGACGTGGTTAACCCTAGTCCCGATAAAATCAGGACGGCCCTCCGGGCGCCTGCCTGCATCCCTTTCGGATAGCTTCAGCGGAGCAAAGCCGTCAGGCAGGCCTGCCTACCCGGCAGGCAGGAAAAATTTATGAATTTTCCGGGTTAATTAATCCGGCAGTTATCTTCAGCATTTTCAGGTAGAAGCCTCATTTGGATTCCATGATGTTGATCCGGGAATATTTTCTGCCAGATCAGTCCGGGATCATGGTATCGGAAGGGGCTAAAATAGCCGTTGGGAATAAAATTGCCGAAGGGAATTTCGTAAATCCTGTTTTTTACCGCGGATCTTTCGAAATTTTTACTGACGATTTAATTCATATTTCTGATGTTTATGGTATATTGGGCTGGAATCCGCAAAGTTCAACCAGAAAAATTAATCCGATGATTACCGGAGCCATATGGACCAAGATCATTGTCCAGGTAACATTTACATTCGTTACGGCCTGTCTTTTTATTAAGGTGCTGAGGGCGCACAAAAAGAAGGAACCGGATCCGGTACCCGGGGAATAAATCTGAAAGATCAGACCGCATGTTTCGCCAGCTTCATAAAAGTATCCGGAAATATTTCGGGATATCCAGGACTGAAACCAATGGGATCCTTGTGCTCATTCTGTTGATGATCGTACTGGTGATCCTGCCACTGATCTACCGCCAGTTCGGTAAGGGCGGTTACAGGAATTATGAGCAGGATCTCGCCTTAATGGACAGCCTTGCCCGCAATATGAATATCTCCCCGGATATCAGGCCGGAAGATACGCTTTCGGAAGTAATCACAGTAACATTAACCTCCTTTGATCCTAATGAAGTATCCTTTGATGAAATGATCCGGATGGGTTTTGATTCGATCCTGACCCGGAGGATCGTAAGTTACCGCAACAAGGGAGGAAGGTTTTACAAAGAAAATGACCTGCTTAAAATCTATGATTTCCCCGGGGATTTATATGAAAGGGTCAGTCCTTATATCAGGCTGAAAGATTCGAAACATATAAAGGACCATGATCATACAAGGGACACAATCTTTCCTGATCGGAATTTCTCCCCCCGGAGGGAGGTAGTTCAGCTGTCTTTTAATCTGAATCTGGCCGATACGGCGCAATTATCATTGATCAGGGGTATCGGCCCCGTTCTTTCCGGGAGGATCATTAAATACCGTGAACTTCTGGGAGGATTCATCCGGACGGAACAATTGAACGAGGTATTCGGGCTGAAGGATGAGGCCCTGATTAACCTGAAACAGGCTGTATTTGTGGATTCCCTGTTTGAACCGGAGAAGATCCGGGTTAATTTCTCCGAATGGCAGGAATTGATCAGACATCCTTATATTCAGGCTGATCTGGCCAACAGGATCATAAATTTCCGTTCCCAGGATGGCCCATACCTTGATGAACAGGATTTTACCAGAAGGCTGGACCTGCCCGACAGCCTGGGTGATTTACTGGTTCCCTATTTTGGATTTTAATGACTGAAACAGGATAAAGTTAACGGGTCAAAATAGGGTGAACCACATGCCCGGGAGGGCCTGCTGAAGCGGGGAGATGATGACAATTCAGCATTCGGGTTATTCATTTATTGAGAAATATTATAATTTTAGGAGCGATGGAGAAGATCCTGCAGACATATTTACGAAGGCTCACAAACCTGTCCGGCAATAACCGTTCATTGCTGATGTTGAGGACCGTCTCGGAACATTTCATCGATGTACATGAATTTGATTTTCTCCAGAATGAACCTTCCTTTCAGGTCATTCATCAGATGATTGCCGGCAAATCATCCATACGATTATGCGCGCAGGTTGATCCCAGGGATACAAAAAGCAATGATGTCAGCCGCCGGCTGAAGAAACTTCAACGAATCGATAAATTCATATTTGAAGAAAGGGGAAGCAAGGATCTTC
>JAGTVG010000090.1 GCA_018224645.1 Cyclobacteriaceae bacterium | reverse complement strand
GGAATTAAACCGCCGGGGATGCGGGGGAATAAGGGGCTTTAAGCGCGCAGAGGATCTTAAAAGTTTGCGGAGAACACAGAGAAATTTGAATCCACAGAAACCCCAAATGAACGCAGAAATTCCTGTATAGATCATTGAGCAACCCTTGGAGGTGGGGATGGCAACCATCATGAGAAAAAACCGGGAATGGAGCGGTGAAAATAGAAATGCTGCAATCTACATACAATCGCATGCAAACAGGCGATTGTATGTTTACAAACCGGCCAAAACATGAAAAATGCAGGCCGTCCTTAGAATCATTAAAACCATACGGCCGTCATGGAGGAACAGCCGGCAGATTATTTTACCTGCTTTTCTTTAAGGAATAGGTGGCAATCACAGGAAAATGATCCGAATATCTTAATTCTTTATTTACCTGGAAGGTATGAATTTTAAAATGATCACTGTAGAATTGATGATCGATCCGGATAAACAGAAATTTTCCATTATAGGTGAAACCGAATCCATTCCCCGCCTGTACAAATCCGTCATTTAATTTATCATCCAGTTGCTGATAGGCGTAACTATAAGGAATATCATTCAAATCACCGCAAACCAGCAAAGGAAATTGTTCAGTGTCCAGGTGATCCTTCAGTATTCGTATCTGCTGGGCTCTCTGTATAAATCCATTTTTCAGCCTTGAACTTAAATCCGTGAAGCCTTCCTGAAAATTATTTGAATTAATGAAACTTTCTTCATTGATATGCATTGAATGAAGATGCATATTATAAACCCTGACCGTGTCGTCCCCCATCTGCAGGTCGGCAAAAATGACATTGTTCTGAGCTTGGTCGTTAAATTTCAACGCCCCTTTATTGATGATCGGATACCTGCTGAAAATGATCGGGCCGAATTCACCTCCGGACCGGCTTACATAGACCGGGTTGCTGTAATAATGAAAATTATGGATCTTCCGGATCTTTGCGATGGTATTGAATTGTTTGGAACCCGGATCGTTATAAAATTCCTGAAAACACAAAACATCCGCATCCTGGGATTTTATCCAGTTGATCATTTTGCCAACCGAAACCGTATCCCGTCCATTCAGATTGTACAGATTAAAAACTTTGGTATTATAGGTCAATATTTTTATCCCCTCCTCTCCATCAGTTGAATTGAAACTGATCGTATCCCTGATAAAGCCAAACCCAAGGATTAAAACAAGTAAAGGATAAATAGCGGAGATACGGAGATTACCCAGTCGCCAGATGAAAATAACCAGATTCAGGAAAAGTATCAACGGAATTGTATATGCGATAAATCCAGCTGGCCAGAATTTATCCGGGGGTATCCAGACGCTTAACAAAACGAGGAGGCTGATGGCCATCCAGAAAATATCGAATATTTTTTTCAAATGGTTACCCTTAATTCTTCCTGGTTTCTTAGTTTCGATTATTTTACCTGGCAAAAGTTTAGAAAAATAAGATAAATTGCATTCAAATTAAATAAAAAATATTATTTAAAAATGTTATCATACAGCATAGGAATTATTGGCGGGGGAAATCTTGGCAGATCGATTGCCCTTGGGTTATTGGAAAGCAGAAAAATTTCGCCGGATCGGATTTTTATTTCAAGGAGAAGGTTACATCTTATCGAAGATCTACAAGCGCATGGAATTAAAATAACTTCTGACAATCGTGAAGTGATCAGGGAGAAAAAGGTCATCGTACTCTCAGTGGAACCACATCAGGCAACCGGGGTGTTGAAGGAAATATCACAGGATATCACCGGGGAGCAGATGATCATATCCGTAGTTACGGGATTATCGATTAGGGATATCAAGGAGTTAACCGGGGAAAGAATTTCTGTTTTCAGGGCAATGCCCAATACAGCCATTGCGATCAGGCAGTCCATGACGTGTATTTCCACAAAAGACACCTCACCTGAAAATGAGGATATTGTGTTTTCCATCTTCGACCAGTTGGGCAAGACCATAAAAATCGAAGAAGAATTGATGAATGCCTCCACAGTACTTGCCGCATGCGGAATCGCTTATGCACTCAGGTTCATCAGGGCTGCCAGCCAGGGTGGGATTGAAATCGGATTTGATGCAGCCACGGCACAATTGATCGCTGCCCAGACGGTAAAAGGTGCCGCGGGATTGCTGATTGAAGGCGGAAAGCATCCGGAATTTGAAATCGACAAGGTAACGACCCCTATGGGATGCACCATTGCCGGATTGAACGAAATGGAACATCAGGGATTCAGTTCATCATTGATCAAGGGGATCCTGACTTCCTACCATAAGATCTGATTTGGGGAACCGATATATCATACCGGATATACACGGATGCTATCTGACCCTCAGGCATATGATAGAATCCATTTTAAAACCTGATCTCGGTGATCAATTGATTTTTCTGGGTGATTTTATTAATAAGGCGCCGCATAGTAAAAAGGTACTCGATTATCTGATGATGCTTGAAAAGGAGGGGTTCAATACCTGTGCTGCCATGGGGAATCATGATAAATTATTGCTGGATTTATACGATGACCGGATTAATATCCGGAATTTCAAGGAAAAGGGAGGAGATCAGACATTAAAAAGTTTTGGGGTGGGATTGTGCCGGGATATTCCGCAAAAATATTTTAAATTTATTGAACGATTATCCCCTTTTATAATCACCGGGGATTATGTGATTGTACATGCCGGAATAAATTTCGGGGCCGATGATCCCTGGAAGGATTTTCAGTCAATGATGACCAGCCGTGATTATCATGTCAGGGAAGATCAGTCAAAATTTAAAAAGATCATTCATGGACATCAGGCGAGTCCGTTAAAGGATATTTTAAACATGGTTCTTGATAAAAGTGCCACAACGCTCAATCTCGATAATGGATGTGCTATACGGAAAGAGAAGGCATGGGCAATTTATTTGTTTTGAACCTGGAGGATATGTCTTTCCATATTCTGCCCTGTTTGGATTAAATCTGTTACAGTCATGGAAATTCAATTGGTACTTGGTGATATCACCCGGATCGAGGTTGAGGGAATTGTTAATGCGGCGAATGCCAATCTTGCCGGAGGTGGCGGAGTGGATGGGGCTATTCATCGTGCCGGTGGAAATACAATTATGGAAGAATTGGATCCGATCCG
The DNA here is from genome assembly GCA_018224645.1 of Cyclobacteriaceae bacterium. Classification (GTDB taxonomy): domain Bacteria; phylum Bacteroidota; class Bacteroidia; order Cytophagales; family Cyclobacteriaceae; genus JAGTVG01. The sequence continues at coordinate 100 of JAGTVG010000090.1, read as the reverse complement.
TAACCGCATGGGTGGTTGTCCAACTGGAGAAGCCGTAATAACCGGTGCGGGTAAGTTACCTGCAAAATATGTGATCCATGCTGTGGGTCCCATCTGGTCG
>JAGTVG010000089.1 GCA_018224645.1 Cyclobacteriaceae bacterium | reverse complement strand
TCATCACAGGATAAGGGAGACGGCGGGGTACAACTGGATGAATTTCACCTCGAAGAGGTTGAAAAGATCCTTATCAGAAAAGTATTGCAGAAATATAATGGGAATATTACCCAGGCAGCCAACGAATTAGGACTTACCCGGTCATCCTTATACAGAAGATTAGAAAAATATGGGCTTTAATAATTTCAGGATCTCCTTAATATTCCGGGTGATTTTATTATTCCTTTCTACCTATCTGTTTATTAATCTCCTGAGCTTTGACGGCCGCTATGTGAGCCTGATCATTATCGGAGGTATCATCCTTTTCCAGCTGTTTGACATCATCCGGTTCGTTGATAAGACCAACAGGAAACTGACACGTTTTCTTGAATCCATTAAATATTCAGATTTTTCATCAGGATTTGCCTATGACAATAAGCTCGGCTGGTCCTTCAGGGAGCTTAACAAGTCATTTAACGAAGTGCTGGATGCCTTCCGGCAGGCAAGAGCAGAAAAAGAGGAACATCTCAATTATCTCCATACCATCGTTCAGCATGTCAGCACCGGCCTGATTTCATTTGATGCTGAAGGCAATATCGGGTTGATCAACAATACGGCCAAAAGATTCCTTCAGGCTCCCCAGATCCATAATATTGCTGAATTAAAACCCATCAACCCGGAAATATTCCGGCAGTTGTTTGATCTGAAGCCGGGTCATAAAGCCCTGGTCAGGAAGAGCAGCGATGTTTCCCTGGCCATGCACGCCACCGAATTACGTCTACGTGGAAATACTTTCAAACTGGTTGCCCTGCAGAATATTGAAGCTGAATTACAACAGAAGGAAATCGAGGCATGGCAGAATCTTACCCGTGTGTTGCGGCATGAGATCATGAATTCCATCACGCCCATTGCTTCACTTACCGAAACCCTCAACCAGATCCTGCAGGAAGACCTGGAGAGAAAAAATGGAGGGTTTTTTATCGAAAAGGAATCAATCGATGATCTCAGTGATGGTCTCATAACCATAGAGAACAGGAGCAAAGGATTGATCCGGTTTGTGGATGCCTACCGGGATTATACTTCCATTCCGAAACCCAAATTCACGATTGTGCCCATTAAAAAAATGTTCAATCATATCAACAACCTTTTACGGGCCGAAATGGAAAGCCTGGGCATCGAATTCACATTGTCGCTGACGCCGGAAAACCTGGAGATCACAGCCGACAGGGAATTGATTGAGATGGTCCTTATCAACCTGATCAAAAATGCACGGGAAGCCATGATTGACATCACCGAACCCAGACTGGAATTAAGAGGAAGGCTTGATTCCGAACTGCGGGTGATCATAGAGGTTAAGGATAACGGTCCGGGCATCATACCGGAAGCCTTGAACCGGATCTTCATTCCCTTTTACACCACCAAAAAGAATGGTTCGGGTATCGGTCTGGCACTTTCCCGGCAGATCATGCAATTGCATAACGGTTCGCTGTATGTAAAATCCGAACCGGATATTTATACCATTTTCACGCTGCAATTCTGAGATATTTTTAAAATTTCGCAAATTTTTGTTTTGGTAACGGAATTTTTTCATAAATCATCAAATAAATCTTCCTGAAAGATCAAGGATTGAAAAAATCGAGATATATAAGGGAAATCTTTTTGAATTGTTCATGATATATCGTCAAATTTGCTTAATCATTACAGGGATACATGAGAATAATTATTGCAGGCGCTGGTGAAGTAGGATTCCATCTGGCCAAACTGCTTGCCTATGAGAAACAGGATATCGTTCTGATAGACCTCGACCAGGAAAAGCTGGATTACGCTTCAAATCATCTTGATTGCGCCACTGTGAAGGGGAATTCGACTTCTTACGAAGTACTGCAGGAGGCTATTGTTAACAAAGCAGATCTTTTCATCGCGGTCACGAGTTTTGAGGAAACAAACCTTGCTTCTGCCATTATCGCAAAAAAACTGGGTGCCCTCAAGACCATTGCCCGGATCAGCAACCTGGAATTTTTTCTCAAGAAGGATATCCTTGACCTCGCCACCATCGGCGTTGATGAACTGATTTCACCCGAATCACTGGCAGCCAGGGAAATCAAGCGCCTGCTGACCAGATCAACGGCAACGGATACCTTCGAATTTGACAATGGCATGCTTACCCTCCTTGGGATTACCATCGATGAATCAAACCAGTTGAATAATAAATCCCTCAAGGAAACAGCATTCCTTAACCCGGATCATGACTATATCAATGTAGCCATACTGAGGAATGGAAAAACGATTGTCCCCCATGGTTCCACGAAATTCCGGATCAATGACCACGCTTATTTTATCGCCCAGCAGGAAGGTGTTAAAAAATTGCTTAAAATCGGCGGCAGGGAAGGGTTTGAAATAAAAAATGTGATGATCATGGGCGGAAGCAAGATCGGCTTCCATGCAGCCAGGAGATTAAGTAAAAAATATAACATCAAACTTGTCGAAAAGGACCGGGATAAAAGTTTTGAACTTGCCGATAAGCTCCCCGACACCCTGGTGGTGAACGGTGACTGCAGCAATGTGGATCTTTTAAAAGAAGAAGGTATTACCGATATGGATGCCTTTGTGGCTGTAACAGGTAATTCTGAAACCAACATCATTTCATGCCTTCTTGCCAAAAACCTGGTCGTAAAAAAAACGATTGCCCTGGTTGAAAATATGGACTATATTCATATATCCCAGAATATCGGGGTAGACACCATGATCAATAAAAAACTCATTGCTGCAAATTTCATTTCGCGGTATGTAAGACAAGGGCAAGTGATTTCCCTGACCGGCATCCACGGCGTGGAGGCGGAAATCATGGAATTTGAAGTACCAGAAAAATCAAAAATAACGGATAAAGCAATAAAGAAATTGAATTTCCCGAAATCAGCGATCATTGGCGGGGTGATCAGGAACGGAGAAGTAAAATCGCCAACGGGGGATTTTCAGATTCAGTCAAATGACCGGGTAGTCGTTTTATGCCTTCCTGAATGTATTCATCAGGTCGAGAAATTTTTTAACTGATCATTCCCCCGATGCGTTTTAACTTCAAACAGATTTTACGTTTACTGGGTCTGTTGATCATCTTTAATGGTTGTTTTATGACAACCTGCATCCCTTTTTCGCTTTATTATCAGGAAACTTCCTGGAAACCGATCCTGATATCAGCGGTGATTTCCATCGTCCTGGGTTTGATACTCTGGAATGTCTTCAGGATTTCCAGTGATACGGAAATGAAAAAAAGGGATGGTTACCTGATCGTTACCTTCGGATGGCTCGCTATGTCCCTTACAGGTACCCTGCCTTTTGTCCTCAGTGGTTCCATTCCTGTTTACGCGGATGCATTTTTTGAGACGATTTCAGGCTATACGACCACAGGAGCCACCATATTGATTGATATCGAATCATTGCCCAAAGGGATCCTTTTCTGGCGCAGCCTTACCCAGTGGATTGGAGGCATGGGGATCATTGTTCTTGCCGTGGCCATCCTGCCCATCCTGGGCATCGGGGGGATGCAGCTCTTTGTTGCAGAAGCGCCAGGGATCTCTCCGGATAAGCTGAAGCCCCGGATCAGGGAAACCGCCATCAGGCTGTGGCTGATATACCTGATACTGACCGCTGTGGAATTGATTCTTCTCATGATTGGAGGGATGAGCTTCTACGATGCGATCAATCATTCGCTCACCACCATGTCCACCGGGGGATTTTCAACGAAAAATGCCAGTATTGCCCATTTTACGAATCCGTTTATACATTATGTGATCATCATATTCATGTTCCTGGGAGGTACGAATTTTACCCTTACCTATTTCGGGCTTCATGGTAATATGAAAAGGATCTGGCAGAATGAAGAATTCAGGTTTTATTCCATATTTA
>JAGTVG010000088.1 GCA_018224645.1 Cyclobacteriaceae bacterium | reverse complement strand
GCCACGGATGACAGCTATTTGATGGAAAATGCAGGAGAAATGACCCATAAACAATTCATCAATTCATTCCTCTCCTACAATCCCTATGATTCCGTCGAATTGAAGCTGGCCCATTATCTGAACCTCGATTTCGATTCCCTGGAAATGTTCAAGCTTCGCTGGCTCGGCATGTTTGATGAAGAACCGGTGGGCCTGGAGGAGGGTACCCCCGCCCAGATCCTGGAGCATATTTTAAAGAAAAAATGGAGCCTTAACGAGCAGGACCGCGATCTGATCGTCATGTGGCATAAATTTGAGTACTGGGAAGATAAACAATTGAAGGTGATCAATTCCTACCTGATCTCCGAAGGTGAAATAAACCACCAGACAGCCATGGCCAGAACTGTCGGATTGCCCGTCGGGATTGGTGCAAGATTGATTTTGAACGGGAAGATCAGTCTGAAAGGTGTACATATTCCAACCGTGAAGGAGATATACGAACCTATCCTCGATGAACTGCGGAAAATGGGGATTGAACTCCATGAAGAACTCCCCCGTATCATCAAAATCCCAGGTAAAAATCTTTGAGCAATTCCTTATATTCTCCCGTATATTCAAATTGTTCATTTCTGATCAGGAGGGTGTTTTCCCCTGCTGCACGGACTATTCTGGAAAATCCCCCGATCACCCGGTAAACGGGTCGTGCCGGCAGGTTATAAATCAAAAGTTTATCAACTGGTCTGAGTCCGAAGAACAACAATTCTTTTTCAAGTTCTATATATTGCCGGGGTGGGACGATCACATAAAATAATCCCTTTTCAGAAATCAGTTTATCTACCGCAAATGATAACGAATCAAAAGTGAGATCGGTGCTGTGCCTGGCGAGATTGGCCCTTTCGTCGGATGAGATCAGGTGGGATTTATGGTAGGGCGGATTGCAGAGGATAAGATCAAATTTTTGCAGAATATTTTTTATGTAATCCTGAATGCGTATGGACTTAATCCTGATCCTGTCCTTCCACGGACAGGCATCGACGTTCCTTCTCGCCTGATCGGCTGCCGCCTGATCCGGCTCAATGCCCTCGATGGAAGCCTTTCCATACCGTTGGGCCAGCATGATGGTCAGGATCCCGGTCCCGGTGCCAATGTCCAGCATATGATCCGGTGACCCGGCAGCGGCGTAGGCACCCAGCAGGCAGGCGTCAGTTGTGACTTTCATCGCCGCGTGTTCCTGCCGGATGGTAAAATGTTTGAAGGAAAAATAAGGATTCGGCATCAAAGGTCAGTTTCGGTTTTGAAACCCTGATCCTCCAACAGGTCATTCCCTTCGGCAGCCTTAACAGCCAGCTGATCGCATCTTTCATTTTCCGGATGGCCCGCATGCCCTTTTACCCATTTGAATTCGACATCGTGTTTTTTATAGACTGGAATGAACCGTTGCCAGAGATCGACATTCTTTTTCTTTTTAAATCCGTTTTTCTGCCATTTCCAGATCCATCCCTTGGTGACTGCATCCACGACATATTTTGAGTCGGAATAAACCCTCACTTTCCAGCCCGGTTGTTTGATGGTTTCCAGCCCGGTAATTACAGCCAGCAATTCCATCCTGTTGTTTGTTGTAAGCCGGTATCCCTGTGAGATCTCTTTCCTGTTGCCCTTGTATTTTAGAACTACCCCAAATCCTCCCGGTCCGGGATTCCCTTTGGCAGCCCCGTCAGTGTACATGATGATCATGGTATAATCAGGTTGCTTTTGATCAGTTTGATGGCAATGGCCAGCAGAATGATCCCCATTACTTTCCGCAATATAATAAATCCTCCGTTGCCAAGCTTTTTTTCAAGCCAGTCGCAGGACCGGAGTACGATAAATACGAGGAGCAGGTTGATAACGATCCCGGCAAGGATATTGATCACCTGGTATTCTGCACGCAGCGAAATGATGGTGGTCATGGTGCCTGCCCCTGCGATGAGCGGAAAAGCCAGCGGAACAATGGAGGTCGAACTGGCACTGGCAGCTTCATGCCTGAACAGGGTGATTCCAAGGATCATTTCAAATCCGATAAGCAGAATGATGATGGCACCGGCAATGGCAAAGGAATACACATCGATCCCGAAAAGTTTCAGGATGGATTCGCCAAGGAATAAAAAAATGATCATGATGATCCCGGCAACGATTGTCGCTTTGGCGGATTCAATGTTCCCCGACTTTTTTCTGAGATCTATGACGATCGGGATGGAGCCGATGATATCGATGATCGAAAAGAGTATGATCGTGACGGAAATGATTTCCCTGAAATTGGCCATTTTCTTTTTACGGCAAATCTAATGATTGACTGCCAATCGCCTCCCGGCTGCCGGTTATTTTTTATGAAGGAAATATTCCAGGGCCAGCCGGTAACTTTCAAGGCCGAATCCCGAGATCGATCCCAGGCAGACGGGGGCAATGTAGCTCAGGTGGCGGAAAGTTTCCCGCTGGAATATATTGGAGATATGCACCTCGACGGCCTGTGTTTCAACGCCCGCAATGGCATCGCGAATGGCCAGCGAAGTATGGGTAAAAGCGCCCGCATTGATGATGATTCCGTCAAAGGAGAATCCGGTTTCATGGATCTTATCAATGATGGCCCCTTCGCTGTTGGACTGAAAATAATGCAGGTCCACGGCCGGATATCCTGATTTCAGTTCCGCAAAGAATGAATCGAATTTCGTTTCCCCGTATATGCCTTTTTCCCTTTTTCCAAGTAAATTGAGATTGGGTCCGTTGATTATGATTATATTCATCCCCGAATGATTTAAATGATAATGAATAAATGAGTTGGGACTTTTATATCCGGCAATTTAAAAATTATTTGAAACTTGAACGCTCTTTATCCGAAAATTCAATCGAAGCATACATTCATGACGTCGTAAAGCTAAAACAGTTCCTCGAAATCTCCAATTCCACAACCAGTCCCTTAACCCTGGAGACTTCACAACTGCAGGAATTTCTCGAATATCTATACCGTGAAATTGGATTGACACCTTTTTCCCAGGCCCGTATCCTGTCCGGCCTGAAAGCCTTTTATAAATATCTCCTTTTTGAGGAGATCATCGATAAAGACCCGACCCAATTGCTGGAGGGTCCCAAACTGGGCCGCAAACTTCCTGATACCTTGAATTTTCATGAGATCGAACAGGTACTGGGAGCGATCGATATGTCAACGGATGAAGGAATGCGGAACCGTGCCATGCTTGAAACGCTGTACAGCTCAGGCCTGCGTGTATCTGAACTGACCGGTCTCAGGCTCAGCGACATCTATTTTGATATCGGATTCCTCAGGATTATCGGCAAAGGTAACAAGGAAAGACTGGTCCCGGTCGGGCGGGAGGCACAGAAATTTATCAGGATCTATGTCAATGAGATCAGATGTCATCTGAACATCAAAAAAGGTCATGAAGATTATGTATTTCTGAACCGCAGGGGTGCCAGGCTGACCCGGGTGATGATATTTACCATCATCAGGGATCTCGCGGCCCGGGCTGGAATCCGCAAGAAGGTAAGTCCCCATACCTTCCGGCATTCCTTTGCCACCCATCTCATCGAAGGAGGGGCTGACCTGCGTGCCGTCCAGGAGATGCTTGGACATGAATCGATCACCACCACTGAGATCTACACCCATCTTGACCGGGATTATCTCAAACAGGTGATCAGGGAATTTCATCCGAGGAGTTGACATACCCGGCAACCCGGAACTCATGCCATGACTTTGAGTCATGGCATGAGTT
>JAGTVG010000087.1 GCA_018224645.1 Cyclobacteriaceae bacterium | reverse complement strand
TCAATGATAAATCGTTTGATATAATGGGATTTATTCCCTCCATGAAAATATACTGCTGAAATAATTTTTTGCGGATCAAATTTTTCAATACAGCATACATGATCCGGTTCAAATCGCTGTGAAATGTCAAATGGGATCTGGCGGTAGGCGCCCTCCGAATAAATGACAAGTAAGTGGTCATCAGGTTTGAAATTACCCAGGAATTCTCCCCGTTCGTCACGGTTCAGTCTGCCAATCGTCGAATCATACCATATGTTCAGTCCTCCCAGGGTTGAAACACCCTCTGATTTCAGCTGTATCTTCCTTACCGGATATCTCGTTAACGTGTTTCCCTGGGCATTGCGGCCTTTGATCTCGATGGTCGAAAAATCAAAATCAAATACTTTTTTCCTGGCTTTACTGGCGGCAGTTAAAAACAGGGTGATGGTCTCCGCCTCTCCGTTCGGGTTTGCCGAAAAATACAATGCTTTCGATCCAGGATTGCCCCTTGTAAGATCATATTCCTTATCCCGTGTGATGCCCAGAACCTGAAAACGCTTAACCATGGATTTGCCCGATTTACCATCAAGATAGACCAAATTATAAACCATACGCTCGTCATTCCTGTTGAATACCGCCGTGTATGCAATATCCTTTCCCACAAATACCTTTTCGGCAATTTTTGCGACGATGAATTTTCCATCCCTTCTGAAGGCTATAATATCATCCATATCCGAACATTCACTGATGTATTCATCCTTTTTGATCCCCCAGCCGATAAATCCATCAGCCCGGTTAACATATAATTTCTGGTTATTGGCGGCTACGACAGTTGCGGTAATGGTATCAAAATTCCGGATTTCTGTCTTCCTTTCCTTGCCTTTTCCATATTTCTCCTTCAGTCCCAGAAAATAGGAAATGGCATATTCGATCAGATGAACCAGGTGATGCTCGACTTCGGCAAGCTCTTCCTGCAACTTCTTGAGTTGTTCATCGGCTTTAAATGAGTCAAATTTCGAAATCCTTTTAATTTTGATTTCGGTAAGTTTAATGATATCCTCCCGGTTTATTTCCCTGTAAAATTGAGCTTTATAGGGTTCCAATCCCCGATCGATTGTTTCAATAACTGATTCCCAGGTCTCGCATTCCTCAATATCCCGGTAGATCCTGTTTTCAATGAATATTTTTTCCAGCGAAGAAAACAGGATCTTTTCAAGCAGTTCGGCCCTGCGTATTTCCAGTTCCTTCTTTAAAAGATCCCTAGTCTGTATCGTACATCGTTCCAGTATTTCATGCACACTGATAAATCGCGGCTTATCCTCAATGATCACACAGGAATTCGGGGATATAGAAATTTCACAGTCCGTAAAAGCGTAAAGGGCATCCACGGTAATGTGAGGGGATTGACCGGGTGCAAGATAAACAAGAATCTCTACATTCTGCGCCGTATTATCCACCACCTTTTTTATTTTGATCTTCCCTTTATCGTTGGCCCTGACGATGGACTCAATCAAACTCGTTGTCGTAATTCCGAAAGGTATATCCTTGATTATAAGGGTTTTTTTATCTAACTCTTCGATCTTTGCTCGAACTCTGACCTTTCCTCCCCGCAGACCTTCATTATATTCCGAAAAATCCGCCATCCCGCCGGTGGAGAAATCAGGATACACGCTGATCTTTTTCCCTTTCAATACATCGATGGAAGCATCGATCAGTTCTATAAAATTATGGGGAAGGATTTTAGTCGATAAGCCGACCGCTATGCCTTCGACACCATGTGCAAGCAGAAGCGGAAATTTTACCGGGAGGGTAATGGGTTCCTTTTTACGGCCGTCATAAGACATCTGCCAATGGGTTGTTTGGGGGTTAAATACAACTTCCAGGGCAAATTTAGATAACCTGGCCTCGATATACCTGGCTGCAGCAGCATTATCCCCTGTCCTGACGTCCCCCCAGTTTCCCTGGGTATCGATCACAAGTTCCTTCTGACCCAGCCCGACAATTGCATCTGAAATGGATGCATCACCATGGGGATGATACTGCATGGTATTCCCAATGATATTGGCAACCTTGTTGAATCTTCCATCATCCACTTCCCACATCGCGTGCAGGATTCTTCGCTGAACCGGTTTAAGTCCATCTTCAATGGAAGGCACTGCCCTTTCCAGGATTACATATGATGCATATTCCAGAAACCAGCTCTGGTACATCCCGGAGACCGGAATCACATCATGAATTATTTCCTTTTCAGGATCTGAATTTTGATGATTTTTTTCTTCGGCCATATTGATTAAACTTCTTCCGTCACGAGATCTTTTTCAATTTTCAGATTATCAATGATGAAAATTTGCCTGTCAGGCGTATTTTTTCCCATATAAAAGCCAAGTAAGGCTGATATGCTTGTGTCTTTTTGTAATATGACAGGTTCCAGCCGGATATCCTCCCCGATAAAATTTCCAAATTCAACAGGGGATATTTCACCAAGACCCTTGAACCGGGTAATTTCCGGCCTACCTCCCAGTTTTTCAATGGCCTGCTGTTTTTCGCGTTCATCATAACAATAGATTGTCTCCTTTTTATTGCGGACCCTGAATAATGGGGTATCCAGTATGTAAATATGACCATTCCGGGCCAGATCAGGGAAAAACTGAAGGAAGAATGTAAGCAGAAGCAACCTGATATGCATCCCGTCCACATCCGCATCGGTGGCAATGATGATCTTTCTGTATCGCAGATTTTCAATTCCGTCCTCAATATTCAGGGCATGCTGCAGTAAATTAAACTCTTCATTCTCATAGACCACTTTTTTAGTCAAACCGAATGAATTGAGGGGTTTGCCCCTGAGGCTGAAAACAGCCTGTGTTTCGACATTTCTTGATTTTGTGATCGATCCGCTGGCTGAATCCCCTTCCGTAATAAAAATCATTGACTCGTCACCCTTGCCATTGCCATTTTCATTAAAATGTATCCGGCAGTCACGAAGTTTTTTGTTATGCAAATTGGCCTTTTTGGCGCGTTCGTTGGCGAGCTTTTTGATCCCGGCTATATCCCTCCGTTCCCTTTCCGACTGGATAATTCTTTTAAGCACTGCATCGGCAGTTTCCGGATGCCTGTGCAGGTAATTATCAAGTTCCGTCTTGATAAAATCATTGATGAACGAACGCATGGTGGGCCCGGCCGGTGCAATATTCTGGGATCCAAGTTTTGTTTTGGTCTGACTTTCAAAAACCGGTTCGATCACCCTCACGGAAACCGCCGCCACGATACTTGCCCTGATATCAGAAGCCTCAAAATCCTTTTTATAAAAATCACGGATGGTTTTAACCACAGCTTCCCTGAACGCGGCCAGATGTGTACCTCCCTGGGTGGTAAACTGTCCGTTTACAAATGAATAATACTCTTCGCCATACTGATTGTTATGTGTTATGGCGATTTCAATATCATGACCCTTCAGATGAATGACCGGATAACGAAGCGATTCTTCATCGGATTTACTTTTCAGAAGATCAAGCAGGCCATTCTCCGAATGGAATTTCTTTCCGTTAAACTGAATGGTAAGGCCGGAATTCAGATATGCATAGTTCCAGATCTGATTTTCAATATATTCCGGAATAAAATGGTAATGACGGAAAATAGCCGGATCCGGTTCAAAAACCACGAGGGTTCCGTTTCGCTGATTTGTTTTATCTTCCTTCTTTTCATGGACGAGTTTCCCCTGTTTGAATTCGGCGTATGTTGTCTTCCCATCCCGGAATGATTGAACCCTGAAAAACGCGGACAGTGCATTGACCGCCTTGGTCCCCACCCCGTTCAATCCAACTGATTTCTGAAATGCCTGCGTGTCATATTTCCCTCCTGTATTGATCTTCGACACACAATCAATAACTTTTCCCAGGGGGATCCCACGTCCATAGTCACGGATTTCTACCCGGTGATCACCAATCCTTACATCGATGGTTTTACCATATCCCATCACATGCTCATCGATACTGTTGTCAATCACTTCCTTGATCAATACATATATGCCGTCATCCAGTGCTGACCCATCCCCCAGTTTTCCAATATACATGCCTGGCCTGAGCCGGATATGTTCCTTCCAGTCAAGCGATTTGATCGTGCTCTCATCGTAAATGAACTCCTGAACCTGATTATCTCTTCCCATGCTGATCTGCTGAATATGTATTTATTTAATCCGCTATATCCGGTTTATTTAAGTGAATATACAATGAATATGATACCAAAAAAACTGGATTTAATACAATTTGATAATCCAATAATTGAAATGAAACTATTTAATCCATTGAATATTAATATATTATAGTTGTATACCTGAATTAAATAATAATGGTTACATAACCCTTCCCTCCTGCTCATTTTTACTCTTCCGGGAAAACTTTATAATAAAAAACAGGAAAAAGCAGCAGCCAGATCACCAGAATTACCGGACCGGCAATACCCATGAATAAGACGCTTGAGTAGGAATAGCTGATTGCATTGTTGGCAAATCCATAAAATAAAATCAATAAAATGAAGAAAATATTCACAGCCAGAAACATACCCCGGAACCAGGCCGCCAAACCATATCTCCCGGCCGTTTTAAAACGGTTTTTGGAAACGAGTGTGTTGAATAAAAAAAAGGTTAACTGAAAAAGAAGAAAACCTCCCGCAAACATATAAAAAAATGTGTTTCTTGAAATTTCATAGATTACATTCCCTTTGTCTGTGAAAACGATACCGGCCGGATCCGGAAGAAAAGCATAGACTACCAGGAGGACAGCGAGAAAAACAATGATTGAAAATGTGGTAAAAACCCTGAGAATTTTAATCATATCACTTCATGATAAACATTTTCATGCCCGTTCAGTAAAAACTCCCGCAAAGTTAACCCAAACAATCCATCATTTTATACGGTTGGTGTATTTGATGACCGTATTGATTAACTTTCTCCCGTGAAATTTCCGATTGATTTAGTTCACCCTTTTAAAAAAACCAGGTTACCCATGGGCTTTTATATCAGCCATATCATTGTCCCTGGTTTTATAACCATGTTTTTATCCTGTTCATCACCTGTTTCACTGAATATGGACAAAGCCAGGTGGATCAGCGATCAGGAGGGATGCACGGGATACCGCATGGAAGTCTATCAGAATATCATGAATGAAAAAGATAAGCTACTGGGTTTGTCAAATAAAAAGATCGTGCAATTGCTGGGTAATCCCAACATCAATGAACTTTACATAAGGAATCAGAAATTTTTTGTTTATCAGGTTTCTTCCGGTAAATCCTGTGGGGGGCAGGCTAAGGAACCGGACCTGTTCCTTATTTTCCGCTTTACGGCCATGGGGCTGGTAAATGAAATATATATGAATGACAAAGCTTCGCCTACTGATTGATC
>JAGTVG010000086.1 GCA_018224645.1 Cyclobacteriaceae bacterium | reverse complement strand
CAGGCCATTACCAGGAAGGAAGTATATCCGTAAGGATCCTTACTTTTCGTCAACAGAAAATAGATCATAATTTCTGGACAGAAAAGATCAGGAAGGCTTTTATCCTGCGAAAAACCCTGGGATTAGCTTGTTCAGATCAAACAACCGGCTACCGCCTGGTATTTGGTGAAGGAGATGGTTTACCGGGCCTGGTCATCGACTGGTACGATGGGGCTGCCATTATTCAGGCGCATTCAGCCGGCATGCAACGTTCAAAAGATATAATTGCGGAGGCGCTCCAGCATGTCTATGAGGATAGGGTGCATACCATCTATTTTACCCCAGCATACAGGAAGGGAGATCAGGAGGAAGGTTTTATGAAGGGTGATGTCGCAGGGACCTGGTTTAAAGAAAATGGGCTGTTTTTTTATGCGCAATGGCAGGGAGGACAGAAAACCGGTTTTTTTCTTGACCAGCGGGAAAACCGGAAACTTTTACACAACTTTGTAAAGGATAAAGTCGTTCTGGATGCATTTTCTCATGCCGGGGGTTTTGCCGTCAATGCCCTCGCAGGGGGTGCCAGGAAGGTGGTGGTTCTGGATGCCTCCAAAAAAGCCATTCAGATCGCAGAAAATAATTTCAGGAAAAATGGATTTGCGGCTTTTGAGACTCAGGTGGGGGATACACTGGAATACCTGAATAAAAATGATCAGCAGTATGATGTTATGGTGATCGATCCTCCCGCATATGCCAAACATGTTTCATCAAAACACAAGGCAGTCCAGGGATATAAACGGCTGAACATAAAAGCCATGCAGCGGATCTGTCCTGATGGCATACTCTTTACATTCTCCTGTTCACAGGTCGTGGACAAGGCACTTTTCGAGAACACAATTCGTGCTGCAGCCATTGAATCAAAAAGGAAGATCCGTATTTTGCACTGGTTGTCGCAGCCCGCAGATCATCCCGTGGATATTTTTCATCCGGAAAGCACTTACCTGAAAGGCCTGGTGCTGGCGGTATATTGAAGTTCGCTGACCTAATTCTGATTCTTCAGGTTGGGCAGGCTGATATTAAAAACAGTCCCCTGTCCCTTTTCGGAAGTGAGTTCAATGTGGCCGTTGAGCCGTTCAACCGATTCTTTCACAATATATAATCCCAGTCCGGAACCCACATTTGAATCGGTGGCACGGTAAAACATTTCAAAAACCTTCTTCTGGTGTGGTTTTTCAATTCCGATCCCATTGTCGGAAATCATGATGTCAGCAGCCGTTTTGTTTACATTTATATCGATTTCCACCTTGGGGTCCTTCCCGTTGGCGTACCGGATAGAATTGGAAATCAGGTTGTTGAATATCACCTTGATCCTGCGCTGATCGGAATAGAAGGAAGACCTTCCGTGGATATTGATTATTTTTTCAATCCGTTTGTCCTTGACGGAATATTTTAAATTATCAAAAGTGTCGCTTAATAATTCTTCCCATTGTATTTTATCCTTGTTCACCACTAGCCTTGAGTTCCTGGAAAGATCCAGGATATCCTTGATGAATACATCCTGTTGCTCGGCACTTTTACCGATCATATTGAAATACTCCCTGAGCACATCCAGCTTGTTTTCCTTCTTCGCCAGATTCACCAGGCCAAGAACAGAGGCGATGGGTGCCCGGAGGTCATGACTTACCTTATAAACAAAATTATCGAGTTCAATATTGGTTTTCTGTAATTGTTCATTCGCGATCTTGATCTTATCTTCTGCATTTTTGCGGAAAATAATTTCGGCATTCAATTCCTTTGTTCTTTCCTCGATCTTACTTTCCAGGGTTTCGTTGAAACTTTTGATGGTTTCCTGGGCAACCCAGCGTTCAAAAACGGTTGATGAAAGCACAATTGAGCTGATGCTTATCACACCGATGAATATCTGCAGGATAAGTATGGAGTTTTCATTAGTTTCCAGCACAAAAGGTCCGATACCATTGATCGTAAAAAATATGGCGGAAAGTGCCGCTATGAGAATTCCTGCCATGGATGTCTGTAAATTGAAACGGAATGACAGCCATAGCAGAAACGGGATCACCAGGAAAGGAAGTGATTTTTCAATGGTCGGTCCCAACTGCTGATTGTGCAGGATAGCGATAAAGATAGACAGGCAAAGTAAAAAAAATATAAATTCAAGGATTTTGGCTTTTGAGGTACGGATCCTGAACCTTCTCTGCCATGCCAGGATGAAGGGCGTGAATAAAAGTACACTTGCCACATTGGGGATCCACCAGTAGAACCATGTCTGAAGGAATTCCTCCCGGGTAACCATTTCATTGAGATACAGACTGTAGGTTCCAAAAGATGAACCAATCAGGCACATAACAAGCGCAATCAATAAAAACATGAAGGTTTCATTGGTCTTCCTGAAGGGGTCCTCATTTTTAATAAAGAGCTTCGATAAAAAATAGCCAACCAGCAGTTCAGAGGTATTCCCAACGGCAATGATAATTGAAGCCTGAATGGTGGCAAGGCTGATCTCGACATGCTTCAGCCAGAAAACAAGCATGTAAGCTAACAGCGAACCGATGGTGATTCCTGGCCATACACGAGGACCTAACAACATCATGAGGGCAAACCCTACACCGACAGGAGGCCATACCGGAGAGGTAAAAGGATCCTGGAACGCCAGAATCAGTCCAAGATAAGCCGAAGAGAAATAAATAACTGCTGTAAAAATTATCCTGATATCGTGGCTTTTGATTAAAAAATGCCTGATTTTATTCATCCTATACCGGATTAAAATCTTAAATAATTGAGAGTAAGTGGATTAAATGTATAATATTAAATTAATACTTTTTTGGGGATTACTCTTAATTCTTTATTTTTTTTAAAACGCATGTAATTAATTATCACTTAATGAACTTTTTATTCAGATATTGTTTTTAAAAAAGTAACGATGGGAAAAGCGGGAAAAATAATACATGGGAGTAATTCATTTCCGGGATATGGATATGTTGCCCTGGTTCTGGTTCTGATTTCTTGGTATTTCAACTGGGCACTTGAAGGATTGCGAACACATCTTCTTTTTTTTCCTTTATGGCTCGGGTATTGCCTTTTTGTGGATGCACTGGTTAAAAAAAGGAAGGGGAATTCGCTTTTGACGAGGAACTGGAAAAAATATGCAGGTTTGTTTTTCCTGTCGATTCCGGTTTGGTGGTTTTTTGAACTGATCAATAAACGAAGTCAAAACTGGGAGTATCTGGGGCGGGAATCCTTTTCCGATCTCGAATATTTTCTGCTGGCTTCATTGTCTTTCTCGACGGTCATACCGGCCGTATTTGGGACAGCAGAATTGATCGGCACGATCCCCTGGATGAAGGGGGATATCCGGGGGCCGAGAATACCTGAAACCCGTAAAAGTCTGCATATTCTTCTTACAATTGGCCTGCTGAGTCTTGCCCTGTTGCTTCTGTGGCCCGGAATCTTTTATATGTTTGTCTGGATTTCGGCCTATCTGATCATCGATGTCATCAATGCAAGACTCGGGAACAGAAATCTGATCCATTTTTCAGACCGCAGGAATTGGCAACCCATGGTCTGCCTGGCGACCGGGTGCCTGGCATGCGGCTTTTTCTGGGAAATGTGGAACTTTTATGCCTATCCAAAATGGATTTATCATACACCAGGTGTGGAATTCTTCCATGTATTTGAAATGCCCCTGCTGGGATATCTTGGCTACATTCCTTTTTCATTTGAGTTATTCGCTTTTTACAACCTGATCACTGGCACTAAAGTAAAGGATGATAAATCTTATTATATTCAATTGTAAATCAATCTGCTATACGGGTTAGTCCAACTGATTCAGCATGATGTAACGCCTTCTCCAGTTCTTTACCCGTGATCCTTCTTCCGAGCCGGGGATCATTGTGGGCATGATAGGCTGGCCAGTACTGATCCATCAGGTTGAAATAGGTATTGACCGAGAGGTCCCGGACGAAATCGATTACATCAACGGTATTCCCCAGGTTTTCAGGAAGGATAAGGTGCCTTACGATCAATCCGCGTTCGGCAATTCCTTCATCATCGATGACCAGGTCACCTGTCTGCCGGTACATTTCCCGGATGGCCGGGACCGCTTCATCCACGTAGTTGCGTATGCCGCTCAGTTTGAAGGCTGTTTCATTATCGAAATATTTCAGGTCCGGCATATAGATATCGAAAATACCATCCAGTATCCGGATCGTATCTGCTGAATCATAACCACCCGAATTATAGACAAGCGGGATCCTTAACCCGTTTTCTATCGCCCGGGGTAATGCCTTGAGAATGGCATGCGCCATATGAGTCGGGGTAACAAAGTTGATGTTATGACATCCCCTGAGCTGAAGTTCGATCATGATGTCGGCAAGTTCTTCAAAGCTGCAGATCCTGCCGGAAGCAAGCTGGGATATGTCGAAATTCTGGCAGAATATACAATGCAGGTTACAATGACTGAAAAAAATGGCGCCCGATCCATGATGGCCGACAAGGGGTGGCTCCTCGCCAAAATGAGGGCCCCACGAGGCGAGGACCGGTAAATGCCCTGCATGGCAATTCCCTGTCTTTTCCAGTTTTCTGTTCACCCGGCAATGGTGCGGACATAGGATGCATGGATTTATCAGCCTGTTGATCTTTTCGAGCCGTTCCTGCAGGATCCCCTCGTTGAAAAGCCGTATGTAGGATGGCCGCTTCATGGTTCACATCATAATCTTCAATAAATAAATATACGAGGCCTCCAACCGGCGAACAAGTTTTGCCAAGGGAATACGAATCATTGCACGATTTCTCAGTTCCAGGTCAGCAGGTAAATAAAATATTCATTTCAGGCTGGGCAATTATGTTGAAGCATTGAATAATTTCAAGGTAAACATAGACCTCAGATTGGAGCATAGCATCTTCGATAATAACAATTATTCTAAAATGAATCTGGCTCTTTGTTACAAGAACCTGTCGGAAAAAAATAAAGCCAGGATTCTTTTTGAAGAAATTCTTCAGGCGATCGAGGAATGCAATTGCCAGGGATGTAATGAACTGGCTGCACAGGTCATGGATGAGCTCGAAGTTTTATAATCAAAATTTCCGGTACGGTTTACATACTTTCAGACAATTTCAGCATCCTATTTCAGATTCCTTTCGAACAACTCAAAGATACGCCGGTATTCGTCGGCCCAGCTGCTGGCTTCCTTGAAGGCATGATCTTCAAGGGGAAATACGGCCAGGTTCCAGTTTTCCTTTCCCAGTTCGATAAGTTTCTGGCTCAGCCGTACGACATCCTGGAACTGTACATTCGTATCGGTCATCCCGTGAAGCATCAGCAATTCCCCCTTAAGTCCCCCGGCATAATAAATGGGTGAACTTCGCCGATAGGCCAGACTGTCTTCCACAGGGGTGTTTAAAATATTGGATGCATAGGGGTGGTTATAATGCGCCCAATCTGTTACTGACCTTAGGGCCGCACCGCATTTGAATACATCACCGTGTTTGAACAAGGCGAAAAGCGTGATGAATCCCCCGTATGATCCCCCGTAGATCCCGATCCCGGAAGGATCAACCTGATGATTTTCTATCAGGTACCTGGCACCGTCAACCTGGTCGGACAGATCCCTTCCGCCCATATGACGATATATACCCGTACGCCATTCACGGCCATAACCTTCACTTCCCCGGTAGTCGATATCAAGCACCGTATATCCATGGTCGGCAAGAAAATTATGGAACATGTATTCCCGGAAATACTTGCTCCACCAATGATGAGCGTTTTGAAGATAGCCTGCTCCGTGGACAAAAATCACACCCGGTCCCTTCTGAGTCCGGTTTTCCGGTTTATATAACCGGGCGGTAACCATCTTTCCGTCATCCGCTTCAAAATGAATGATCTCGGGAACCCGCCAGGGATACTGTGCGAACTGCTCTGTTGTAGAATGTGTTGCCTGAATCATTTTTTCCCCCGGCCTGTTAAGCATCAGGTATAGTTCCCAGGGTTTATTGCTGTAGGAATAGCGGACGGCCAGCATTTTCTCATCAGGGGATATTTTAACTTCGTAGTTCCCAGGTTCCCGGCTATGCCTGGTCATCGTGCCATCTGCCAATGAAAGCCTGTAAAAATGCCTCCCGGCCGGACCTTCCCTGTTGGCAACCAGGTAAAAATATTGTTTATTCCGGGAGAGACTGGCCTCGTAAACCTCCCAGTCACCCTGGGTAAGCTGGCTTTTTTCCCCGGTCATTGAATTCACAGTATAAAGATGGGAGTAGCCCGTGGCTTCCGACTGGAACCAGGCAGAAACATCGTCACCAAGCCATCCCACATTGCCCATATCAGTATTCCACATCCCGATTCCCGGCCCTCCGATCCAGGCTTCATCCCGCTGCCTGTCCAGCAATCCAAGCGTACCATCCTGCATATTCAGGTTCATGATCCACCGGTCTTTATTATCAAGTGATCTGATTACCATCAGGGAGCGGTCTCCTTTTTCATTGAAAACAGGTTTCAGGTAGGTTACCTCCCTTGGTAACGGGTACTGATGCTGAAATGTGCTGTCAGCAGGTAAATATTCTTTAAGGAATAAAGGTTTATCATAAATTCCGGGGATCGTTGACGGATCCACATAATACACCGTATCCCGGTTCAGGTCAAAAATGCCAAGTTCATAGACCCGTTCAGGGCTCCCCACTTTGGGACGTGCTTTTAAATCTTTCACATAACCGGATTCCGTAACATAATCCGGAACTTTCGTACCATTGCTGTCGACAGGCCATTTGCTTAGCCGGAAAACTGCATATTTCTGGTCCGGGCTTAAATCAAGGCTCATAAGCCGCTTCCCATGTATGCTGATCTTCAAGGGCCTGTCAGGTTCAAGTGTTTTGTTCTTTTTTTCCTGCTGATCCTTTTTTTCCTTCCTTTCGGAAAGAATTTCGAAAATATCGAGCTGATCTTTCTTCAGCCATTCCTCCATTTCCGGAATTTTTTCTTCCTTCTCAGGTTTATCAGCCGATAAATTGGTTAACTGTATTGTAGAACCATCTGAAATTGACCAGCTGAAAAGGTTGTTGCCTTTCCTGTAAATGACCTTTTTCTCATCTACAGTGAAACCCGGATCCATTTCATTTTCAATGGTACTGGTTATCTGCCGGGTATTTCCTGAGTTAATATCCAGCAAAAAAATATCTCCGTTCTTTGAATAAACCTTCCGGCTGAAGTCCCGGGTGTAATCCCCGCCGGCAGCCGGAGTATTTTTCTGTTCTTCCAGGGGTACCACAATGGGTTCCAGGTCCCTGATATTTACTTTGTAAAGATCTCTCAACGATTCTTTTTCAGGATTCCATGTGAAGTAAACGGTTTTACTGTCATCCGACCAACGTATATCCTCAGGAAGGTAACCAACATAATTTTCACCCTTCATGATCTCCGGTATCGTCAGGGGAGAGATGGACTGCGGAAAAACCGGATAGCTGATTAAAAAGGAACCGAAAAACAGTAATAAAAAATTGGTGTTCATTTCCTTAACCTGTTCAATTAATGATCATTCCCGGGCAGCAAAAATACATTATATTGACAATGACGACAAACCGGGCTATTTTTATTTAAAACTGCCGGGATAAACCGGCCTGACATTTACCGGACCTGTTATTTTTCTTATTTATGCGATATCTGAACATCCTCTTTTTATTTTTAGTTTGTGCTCCGGCATTCGGACAACCTGACCATCTGGTGTATAAGATAATTCCCGCCCCGGATCATCAGGATCAATGGAAGGAGTGGTCCGATTCCCTTGTGATGGCCAGGGACCAGCTTAAAAAACAGTTGGATTATCAAGATAGCCTTTACCGGGATCCGGTCTTTCGATGGGCCGCTGATTGTTACCACATTTATTTCCTGATGTTGTTTGATAACGCCATGATCAATCCTGAATCCGGCCGGTTTGAGGTTGAAAAATTTATAGCCAATACAGAAAAAGATTTTGGCAGGATCGATGGGGTGGTTTTATGGCACGCCTATCCACGGATCGGTGTTGATCCGAGAAACCAGTTTGATCATTACCGTGACTTCCCGGGTGGACTGGAGGGTTTACGCAGGCTGGTGGATAAATTTCATGAACATGGAATTCGTGTTTTTATTGATTATAATCCCTGGGATAGGGGTACAAGGCGTGAAGGAAGGGAAGATGTGGATTTGCTCGTTGACATTATCCGCATTACCGGGGCAGACGGGATCTTTCTGGATACCCTGACGAAAGGGAGCCTGGATTTGAGGGGTAAACTGGATTCAGCCCGGCCCGGGGTGGTGCTGGAATCGGAACTGGCCTTGCCGGCAAACAGGATCTTCGATCATCATATGTCATGGGCGCAATGGTTTGACGACAGTCATGTACCCGGGATTCTCTGGAATAAATGGTTTGAACGCCGTCATATGATGCACCAGATCAAAAGATGGGATCATGACCATACCGCTGAATTGCAGATGGCATGGATGAACGGCAGCGGGATGCTGATCTGGGAAAATGTATTTGGAACATGGATGCCCTGGAACGAACGGGATAAGTCATATCTCAGGTTGATGGGTCCTGTTCAGCGCACTTTCAGTTTTCTCTTCCGGGGAGAAGGATGGTCACCCCGCTACCCGGTCATGATGGAGGATGTTTTTTCCAGCCTCTGGTACGATGATCAATATAAATTATGGACGGTGATCAACCGGTCGGATGAACGGAAAAAAGGAATGCTGATGAAAATCCCATGTACGGAGAATATGCGGTTATACGATCTCTTCCGGGGAACTGAAATCGGCTGTCAGGACATGGATTCTGCCGCCATCAGCATAGATCTGGGCCCCCGGGGTTTGGGTGCCATCCTTGTTACTGAAAACACGGGTACAGCCATTGGGCTGGAGCAGTTTTTGAAATCACAGAAAAAGTCGTATGCAGCGATGGATGACCGGGTTGAAACAATCATACCTTCTGATACCCTGATTAATCAGGGAAATTGGAAACCCTGTAATAAATTCCCCGGCAACATGGTCAGAATCGAAGAATTTCCAGAAGAGATCGAGGTTTCATACATGCAGCGGGAATGTGGTTTTTACAGGCACGACGGGTACATTCCCCCGCCCGACAGGATCCATCAGCTTGTCAAGTTTACTAAAAAAATAAATCCAGTAAAATTTGCCATCGATATTGCTCCCGTAACCAATGCGGAATATTATGATTTTATGGTTAATTCGGGATATTATCCGGTGGATTCGTCAAATTATCTCAGGCACTGGACCTCCGGGAAACCATCCCCGGAATTGCTTGATCACCCTGTGGTTTATGTAAGCCTTGAAGATGCCCGTGCCTATGCGGAATGGGCAGGGAAAAGACTTCCATCGGAGGAGGAATGGCAACTTGCCGCCCAGGGTAAGGAAGGACTTGTCTATCCCTGGGGCAATGCTTTTGATCCGGCTAAATGTAATTCCGGTCAATCCGGGGGAACTATCCCTGTTATGCATTTTCCTGAAGGAAGGTCTCCAGCCGGTTGTTATGATATGTGCGGTAATACCTGGGAATGGACTGAAAGCGAAAGATCGGACGGGCATACGCGTTATGTCATAATCAAGGGGGGCAGCTGGTTTAAGGCTGAGGGATCTGACTGGTATTTTCAGGGCGGCCCTCAACCCTCAGGGTACTCTGCCAAATATATTCTGTTCTGGCCGGGATTGGACCGGAGTTCCACCATTGGTTTCAGATGCGTGGCGGACGTAAATGACTGAAAGGTACGGTCGCCTCGAATTCCTGCCGGGCGATCTATATCAAAAGGGCAGATGACACAGCGGCCCGCACCCTTCTGACATAACCATCTGCCATTCAGCAGGAAACTTCAATAAACACAGGAGATTATATGCTTTAACCGCAATTTCTTAAAGATTCCTTCCATTGACATAAAGGCAGAGGGGCAGGAAACAGATGATAGCCGTTAAAAGAGAACCCGATTTTCGTTCTATTCAGGAGGGAATTTTATCGACCTGTATAAAAACCAGCTTCTCAAATGAATATAATCCAAGACATGCAAAAAATTTCTGTAACTTTATTATATATTGTGAATTGCCATGTAAATTAAAGGGATTTTTTCGGGCATAAACTAATTTTTATATGAAACTTGAAAGGGAACTGATCTTCACACATAACGAAAAAAACGGGAAGAAGCACGGCGACCAGTTTCAGCAATTGACGGATCGTCTTACAGGGAAAGGACTTTCCGTGGAACAGATCATAAAGGACCTCGGAGCTTTGCAGATCGCTATTCCATCCTGGGCCCTTGGAACAGGCGGTACCCGCTTTGGCCGGTTTCCAGGCGGGGGTGAACCCGGAAGCCTTGAAGAAAAGATTGAAGATGTCGGTCTGCTTCATTCCCTGAACCGTTCGAGCGGAGCCATATCATTGCACATTCCCTGGGATATTCCTGATGATTATCAGGATATCAGAAATCTTGCCTCTTCCTTCGGTCTTAAATTTGATGCAGTTAATTCCAATACATTTCAGGATCAGCCGGGACAGGAACATTCCTATAAATTCGGATCATTATGCCATGCGGATCCACATGTCCGTAAACAGGCCATCGCTCATAATAAGGAGGTGATCGATCATGGCATTAAGCTGGGTTCTGAATCCATTACCGTATGGCTTGCCGACGGATCCAGTTACCCGGGGCAACATAATTTCAGGAAAGCCCTGTTAAGATCCCTCGATTCCTTATCGGAAATTTATCAGTACCTGCCCGAAAACTGGAAAATGTTCGTGGAATATAAACCCTTTGAACCGGGTTTTTACTCAATGGTTATCCCGGATTGGGGAACATCCTATTATTTATCCACGCAGTTGGGGCCCAATGCCTACAGCCTGGTCGATCTGGGTCATCATCTGCCAAATACCAATATCGAACAGGTAGTTGCAACATTGATGATGACAGGCAAACTCGGGGGTTTTCATTTTAACGATTCGAAATTCGCCGATGATGACCTTACGGTGGGCGCCATAAAACCCTACCAGTTATTCCTGATATTCAATGAATTGGTTTACGGGATGCACAACAATGAAAGTAACAATCCATCCCTGGCATGGATGATCGATGCAAGCCACAATATAAAAGATCCGCTCGAAGACCTATTGCAGTCGGTGGAAGCCATCAAGATCGCTTATGCCCAGGCGTTGATCGTCAACAGGGAACTACTTGAGGATTACAGGGATGGTCATGATGTGGTAATGGCACAGGAACTGTTACAGGATGTTTTTCGAACGGATGTACGGCCCCTGGTCGCCGAATCGCGGATAAGGGAAAATGCAGCATTTGATCCTGTCGGATTGTATCGCGAACTTCAAATCCGGAAACGATTGATCGGGGAAAGGGGAAAGAAAACCATTGCTACAGGACTTTAAGAAGAATCATATGCAATCGGCAATTGCTATTTTTGATATTGGGAAAACAAACAAAAAATTCATTCTGCTGAACCGGGATTATCAGGTAGTCCATCAGGATATAGTGGCTTTTAAGGAAATTCCCGATGATGACGGCTTCCCTTCTGAAAACCTTGAAGACCTTACCCGGTGGATCAAGGTCACGTTCCGGGAGGCTATCAAAATGCCTCAATTTAATATAGAAGCGGTCAACTTTACCACTTATGGTGCGGGTGTGGTAAACCTGGCCGAAAATGGGAAACCTGTCACCCCACTTTACAATTATTTAAAACCTTATCCAAAAGATTTACTGAAGGAGTTCCTGGCTAAATATGGGAATAGGGATAAATTCACACAGGAAACATCCAGCGAAATATTCGGTTTCCTGAATTCCGGATTGCAGCTATACTGGCTGAAATACCGGAAACCCGAACTGTTTAAAAAGATCAGGTATTCCCTGCATTTTCCCCAATACCTTTCCTACCTGTATACGGGAAAGACTTATTCTGAAATCACAAGTATCGGCTGTCATAGTTCCCTCTGGGATTTTAATAAGCAGCATCCGCATGACTGGGTCTATGAGGAAAAACTGATATCGCTTTTTCCGCCACTGATCAACACTTTCAACACAGAAAAGATCCGGTTTAAAACCCGGACCATCTCCTGCGGCATTGGGGTGCATGATAGTTCGGCGGCCCTGATACCCTATCAGCTTATGTTCGAGGATCCCTTTATCCTGACAATTACAGGAACCTGGAATGTATCCTTCAATCCTTTCAGTAAGGATCCGCTGACACCGGCGGAAATTTCCAGGGATTGTCTCAATTATATTAATTACAAGAATAAACCTGTGAGGGCTTCCCGGATTTATTTGGGAAAGGAACATTTTTATCAGAGTCACAGGATCTCAAAATATTTCCGGAAAGATGAAGATTATTTCAAAACCATAAAATTCAATCCGGAGATCATCAGAAAAAATGTACAGGAGAACAACCGGTATAAAAAGTTCTATCCTGAAATGATGGAGGGTTCAGGACCGTTTCCCGAAAAATTCCTGCAGCGCGCCGATCTTAAACTCTTCGATAATTTTGAAGAAGCTTATCATCAGATGATCCTTGACCTGGCTTATATGCAGTCGCAATCCATCCGCATGGCAAAGGGAAATACAAGGGTGAAAAAACTCTTCCTGGCCGGAAGATTCTGTAACAACGAGATATTTATCCGCCTTATTTCCACGATCATGAACGACTGGGAAATTTATACCCCATTGAATCCCAGCGTGACGCCATTGGGTGCAGCGATAACCATGCATGCAGCCTGGAATATTGACAGGGACCTTGAGGAAATACTGCTCTTCAGAAAATGTGAACCAGTTGCCGGTTTGAAAATATCCAATTATTCGCTTTTCGAAAAGTGATCTCAGATCCGGGGACTCCTGCCAGCCATCACGAAAAGGAATATTTGTAAATGAAGTCTAATAAACAGTCTATTGTTAGCATAATTGAATTGTAATTATATTTTTGGGTAAATTTTTAGCTATTCCTATGAAGAAAAACAGGCTGGTTGCCAGGCTCGATGCGATCGAGGAATATGAGAGGACTCCCGTCCCGGAAAACAAACTGAAAGGTCTTAGAAGTTTTATCGGCATGTATGCGGGGGAGCATACTGCCGGTACTGAATTTGTGATTGGTCCCCTGTTTGTTGCTCATGGGGCGAGCGCCTTTGCCATTGTTGTGGGTCTTTTTATCGGGAACCTGCTTGCGGTTTTAAGTTGGGGATTTCTTACGGCTCCCATTGCGACCAGGAGACGGATCACCTTGTATTACCAGTTGGAAAAAATTTGCGGATACAGGCTTGTCACGATCTATAATCTGGTGAACGGATTGATGTTCTGCTTTTTGGCGGGATCCATGATCGCCGTATCGGCTACGGCAGTGGGAATCCCTTTCGATATTGCCATGCCAACTCTGACAGACTGGCTGCCGACGAGCATCGGATGGATCATTACGGTGTTACTGGTTGGTCTGGTGATTACCATTGTGGCCATTCTGGGTTATGAACAGGTTTCAAAATTCGCCAACCTGGCAGCTCCATGGATGATCCTCATCTTCCTGGCCGCAGCCTTTGCCGTAATGCCTGAAATGGGCATAAATTCCATCGGTGATTTCTGGACCGCTGCCAATGAAAAGATCTGGACCGGAATTCCCCTGGCCGGGCAAAGTAAGTTTACCATATGGCATACGATCTTTTTTGCCTGGTTTGCCAATATGGCCATGCATATCGGGATGGCTGATCTTTCAATCTTCCGGTATGCCAAAAAATGGCAATATGGATTTTCTTCGGCAACCGGAATGTATGTGGGCCATTATATTGCATGGATGGCTTCGGGGATACTTTATGCCTATTTTCTGGCCAAGTATGGATCGGCAGGTGAATTTGCTCCCGGGAAAATAGCCTATGAGGCAGCAGGACTGGCAGGAGCCTTCTGTGTAGTAATTGCCGGCTGGACCACTGCCAATCCCACCATTTACAGGGCAGGTCTCGCTTTTCAGTCGATCAATCCAAAGTGGAAAAGATGGAAGGTGACCCTCGTCACAGGCCTCGTCACAAGCATCGCGGCTTTTTTCCCGGCGCTTGTCATGCAACTCCTGGGATTTGTCGCAATTTATGGATTTATCCTGATGCCGATGGGTGCAGTGATCTTTATCGATTTTTATTTAATGGAAAATCTTGGGCTTCAATCTTCCTATGCCGAAAAGACAAATATCAAATTTAACTGGGCTGCAGGAATAACCTGGTTCCTGACCCTGATCATGGGCCTGGTATTTTATCTATATTTTGATGTGGAAGTCTATTTTCTCGGATTACCGGGCTGGTTTATTGCATCAGCACTCTACATCATTGTAAGTTTTATGATACAGAAAAAAAAACAGGGAATTCATTGATTAAATTACCATGCTGACAATTTTAAAAATAATCTCCTTTATTGGCCTCGGCTTCACAATTCTCCCGTCCATTTTTGTGCTGACCGGGACAATTGGAATGCAATTGAACAAAAATCTGATGATCCTTGGGACAGTGCTGTGGTTTGGCACGGTTATTTTCTGGATGAACAGGAAAAAGAAAAACCCCTGAGTGGGTAATTCCCGTTTATCCCGGATTTCAGGCTGTTGACAGAATCAGGCAGGGCTGTTCCGCCGGGTTGTAAAACGGTCGCTGTTATCCTTAAGTCTTGCTTCAAGTTCCATTACCTTGTTTCGTTCTGTCTGTAATTCCCTTCCGAGTTTGATCTTTTTTTCATGCGCCGATTTTTTAAGCGATTCGAAATCATCCACAAGTTTCATGAATTCTTTCCGGGTGACGGTATAAAGTTTTTTACTCCTCGTATGACTCAGATAACCAATCAATACCATGATGGCCAAACCAAAAATAATACTCCACACGAAAACATTATAAGTCTGTTTTTGGATGAGCATCCCGAGGAATGAAATGCCGCCGGCAACGTTCCGGCTCTGCTGGAGTGCTGCTTCAAGGTCGTCGATTTTTACATTCAGTTCATCTATTTTTGAATTCAGATTGGCAATTTCCCCTTTATGCAATGCTACTTCCTGCTGATAGCTTCTCAGACTGTCCTGTACACTTTTCCAGAATGAATTCAAGGATGAAATCTTGATTACCTTATAGGTAGTGTATGTTTCCGCACTTTCATACATTTCGTTGAAAGATCCTTTAAGAGATAGATCAGGAGATTCAGTACTGACTGGATCCTGTGAAAAAACCCTCAGCGGCAAAAAAATTATTAAAAGGATGGGTATATATTTTTTCAACATGTCTTTACTGTTTTGGATCTTACAAAATATCATACTTATTGGACGAAAAAAAAGCATTTTTAATAAAATTTAGTTGCACAAACCTGTCAGATTGCTTGTGTCATAACCTGATTGATATAGTTTTAGCTTATTTTATCAAAAACGGACGGTAATGCAATATTACTATTTTTAGCGGATAACGAAAATTAACAGGAGGATATTATTCCTGTGCTTATTAAATAGGGGAATTAAATAACTGCAATTACGAACTTCCGGCAGATATTTTGCGGCGGTAATGCTCCACTTCCCAGTTTTCAATAAACCTGATCTGTTCTTCGGTCATAAAATGAGGTCCCCCGAAAAAATTGGAATAGAATGATATTTTCATCGCATCCTGAAATACATCAAGTACGAGTTCAGCTGATTTTTCATTTTTATCCAGGGCAATAACCGGCCCTTTTTCAATAAGGATCACCTTCGGGTCATAGCCATGTTTATCCTGATAGGAAACGATAGATTCTTCAATAGATTCCGGTACGATTGAAAATCCTTCTGCAAGCGGAATGATGGCCGGGTGAGCCTTGCAGTATACAATCTCATCCGGGATAAATGGTTTATCGACACGGGAAAGTGAATCTATATCCCTGGTGAAATGGGCGATCAATGTATTGAATTCA
This sequence comes from Cyclobacteriaceae bacterium, assembly GCA_018224645.1. Lineage (GTDB taxonomy): Bacteria > Bacteroidota > Bacteroidia > Cytophagales > Cyclobacteriaceae > JAGTVG01. The sequence continues at coordinate 2,748 of JAGTVG010000086.1, read as the reverse complement.
TGCTTAAAATGGGGTCTGTCATGTATCAGGCCGGAAAGGATCTTAATGACCTGATCGATTGGCCCCTGGTAATCAATAGGCTCTATTTTAATGATGGAATCGATCCTGCTTAAAATTTTTTCCATAATATATGCATAATGTTGCCTGATCTCACGGGTTGAATCCCCGCCAACAAAAACACCATGGTTCTGTAAAAAAATTATATTGGGATCGGATCCGTTCCGGGACCGGTATTTATCGATGTATTCAGAAACTGTTTTGGATAAAACATACCCCGGTTCGGTATAGGGAATGTAGATCACCTTATCATCAAAAAGATCCTCGATGTACATTTCAACATCGTTGGAACAGAGAAGTGCGTTGATGAGATGCGGGTGCATATGTACGACATAGGAATACTGAATAATATCGTGCAGGGATGCCTCTACGGATGGTCTGAGTTTTTTACTGCCCTCCGCCAGGGAATTCATCAGATCAGACATGACTTCATGTTCCCGCTGATGGCTGTCCCGGGAATATTCCCGGGTCATAATGCCAGCCAGGTCTTTCCGGTTCAAAACAGCAAATCCTTCTTCCGTAATGGTTGCCAGGCTGAAACCACTGGCTTTTACATATAGAAAATTTCGATCCTTATAGGATGTATTTCCCCCGCCGCCAAGGGTAAAATCCTTTTGTGCCCCGTAATATCTCGAAATTTCGACAAGGTTTGAGATTTCCTTTTTCATTTGGTCAGGGTTAAATTATTCATCCAGTTCATTTTCAAGTTCGGGCGTGATATCATAATATCTTATCCCGGAAATTCTGTCTGTATTGTCCATCCTGGTTCTTCTGGTCGGTGGAAAATCATTGGTGTCCAGCATCCATTCCTGCAATACCCTGAGAAGATCATACGCGATATTTCTATAGGCTGGATCTTCAGCCCTGTTATAATATTCATCAGGATCGGAGGAAAGGTCATAAATTTCAACCGAAGGCCTGGGGACCGTGAAGATCAGGCTTTGTTCGCAGGACAGCGAATCAGAAGCTTTTTTTTCAAGTAAACTATACCATGAAAGGCTGTTGGCGAGGTCTGCGGCGGTTCCATGAGGTTTGTCGGTATAGGCATTTAAAATCAGTTTGTACCGGTCGGAACGTACAGCACGCATATGTTCGTCACAATCATGCCAGTTTCTTTCACTGAAAATAAAATCCCTGGTAAATCCAAAACTTCCCGTGAGTACACCGGCAAAACTTTTTCCCGGCATTTCTGCCGGAATTTCGATATCTGCAAGGGCCAGAAACGTGGGCGCCAGGTCAATCGTACTGGTCAGGCCATCATATACTTCGTTGGCGGGTACGCCTGGTCCCTGAACGATAAAGGGTGTTTGGATTCCAGCATCATACAGAGTCCCTTTTTCCCTGGGAAATGGTGCGCCATTATCACTTAAGAAGATAATGTAGGTATTTTCAGTCAGCTTTTCATTTTCCAGGATATCAAGATAAGAACCGGTAATGCTGTCCATCCGGGCAATTTCGTCATAATACAGGGCGATATCTTTCCGGGTCCGGCTATCATCCACCAGATGTTTGCGAACGATCACCGTACCGGGATCATGGGGTTGGGCGATGGCATTTTCCTCATATACCCTGTGCGGGTCATAAAATCCTGTCCAGAAAAAGAATGGTTTATTCCCAGCCTGGTTGAGGAATTCCTCGAAATTTTCAAAATTTTTGGAGTACCAGTTAAACTGATTGCTCCCGTTTTCACCCCAATGTGTTTTTCCATTATGCCCGGTAAAATAACCTGCGTTCTGCAGGTATTGTGTAATAAATTTTTCATTTTCCGGCAATGGGGTATGCAGATCTTCTGTACGGGTGGTATGAGGATATTTTCCCGTCAGGATACTGATCCGGGAAGGACTGCATTGCGGACTTGTCAGGAAAGTTTTTTCAAACAAAATTCCGCTTTCAGCCAGGCGGTCGACATTCGGGGTTTTGACGGACGGATTACCATAACATCCAAAATCCATTCCGGCATCATCGGCGATCAGGATTAAAAAATTCGGAGGTTTCTGCTCCGGTTTGAATGAATTGGCGAAGACTATTGCAGGAAATAACAGGCCGGTGAAAAAAAAGATCAGACAATTCAAAAGGAGCAATTTTATTTTCATGTTTATTGGATGATATTCAATTTTATTTGGATAAAGTTAACGCTAAAAAATTATAAATTTTTCCTGTCACCTGTGCTTTCTTCCTGCCATGGGTATTCAGTACTGATCTGGTATAACAATGATTCCGGTGGTGATTCCGGCAACCGGCATAAAATTCATAATAACCAGCGTAAATTATAAGGTAAACTGATCCTTTTATGGAAGTTTCCTCCTGTGCTTACTTATCGGTCGGATGCATTTGGCCGGTCGTAGATGTTGGCCTGGTTCCCTGTTTCAAAAAATGATTTTCCCGCGATTCATATTTTGCCGGATTTATAATATTATTATTGATCCTAAAAATTTATCTGGTAAAAATTTTGTTCTATTCAACGGAATCTGAATTAATTTGCGTGATTCGAACTTTAATCTATTGAGATTCAGGGCTAGGACCGGTCCCTTTTTTTCATCCTAACTCAGCCCTGTTCCTTCAATCTGGCTGTAAAAAATTCAAGATGGAAAATTATTTCAGAGATAAGGTGGTTGTAATCACCGGAGGTGGCGCAGGCCTGGGGCGAGCCCTCTCCACGGAATTTTCCCGGTATCAGTCCCGTGTACATAT
>JAGTVG010000085.1 GCA_018224645.1 Cyclobacteriaceae bacterium | reverse complement strand
TTTAAATGTCTCTGTAAACATATTTATCTGTTCTATCCATTTAAATTAAAGATATGCATTTATATATTTGTTTGCAGCCTTGTGCTGCGGCAGGTATAATCGGGGTTAAAACAATTCGAGCTGTTCGGGTAACTGACGAAAAGATTTCCTGTGTAATTTTGTCAGACCGAATTCCCTGATCGCCTGCCGGTGCTGCAGGGTTGGATATCCCACATTGGTATGCCAGTGATAATCCGGGAATTCCTCTGCATATTGCCGCATCAGTTCATCCCGGCAGGTTTTGGCCAGGATCGAAGCAGCGGCGATCGGATTATACAAACTATCCCCTTTGATGATGCAGACATTTTCTATGCCCGGGTATGGTTCAAACCGGTTGCCGTCCACAAGGATCAGCTGTGGCTTCTTTTTTAACTGGTTAAGTGCAATGTGCATGGCTTTAAATGAGGCTTTCAGGATATTGATCCGGTCGATCTCCTCATTGTCTACCATACCGATCCCGTAATCGATCGCCCTGGCGAGTATCTCCTCTCTCAGGACAACCCGCTGTTCGGGCGTTAAGAGTTTTGAATCATTCAGGTCTTCATGGGTATAATCAGCCGGAAGAATAACAGCAGCGGCCACCACAGGTCCGGCAAGGCATCCCCGTCCGGCTTCATCGCATCCAGCCTCAATTATTCCCCACTGATAATATCCCAATAACATGTTTAAAATATATTTGTACCTGATAGTAATTTATCAGACCATAAAAATACGGTTAGCCATGAAAAATTATAGGAATCCCTGGATAAAAATCAGCGAAAAGAAAATTTATGAAAATCCATGGATCGAGGTGAATGAACATCAGGTGATCAATCCATCCGGAAAAAATGGCATATACGGTAAAGTATCCTTCAAAAACAAAGCCATTGGAATAATCCCGCTTGATCACGATAAATCAACCTGGCTTATCGGACAGTACCGGTATACGCTGAATGAATATTCCTGGGAAATACCAACGGGTGGTGGTCCGCTGGAGGTGGATATACTGGAATCGGCCAGAAGGGAACTGAAGGAAGAAACCGGACTGGAGGCAGCAAAATGGACTCAAATCCTGAGGATACATAATTCCAATTCGGTAACGGATGAAGAGGGATTCATCTACCTGGCGGAGGACCTGACTGCTGGCACACCGGAATTCGAAGAAACCGAAAAACTTGAGATCATGAAAATACCCTTGGCGGATGCCATTAATATGGTTATGCGATGTGAAATTACGGATGCAATGAGTATTGCGGGCATCCTGAAAGCTGGACGCCTGTTATCCCTATAAAAAATCAATGTCCACATTAAAGGGATATTTCATCAGGTACTGAAGTGCAGTTGTTGGCGGTAATCCCTCAAACATAATATCATACAGTTTTTCGGTGATGGGTGCCCGTACCCTATAATACTTTGCCAGGCTGCGGGCAACCTTTACCGTATTTATTCCTTCTGCAGTTTCCTCCATGGATCCTATTATTTCGTCCAGGGATTCACCTTTTGCAAGTCTGTATCCCACCGTATAATTTCTGCTGAGCTGACTCGTACAGGTGGTCACAAGATCCCCGATGCCAGCCAGGCCGATAAATGCCTGCGTATTCCCCCCCAGTACCCTGCCAAGATAGATCATTTCAACCATCCCCCGGCTGATCAGCAATCCCCGGGAATTTTCACCCAGTCCCAGGCCGGAAATGGCACCGGAAGCAATGGCAATGATGTTTTTCAAAACACCGCTCAGTTCAACACCGATGAGGTCCGGACTTCCGTAAACCTGGAACAGGTCGGACCTTAACAAACGCTGACCCTCCTGGATCACTTCATTGAACGGACTGGCAACCACAGTCGCGGACGGCTGCCCTTCAGCAAGTTCCTGGGCCAGATTCGGACCGGCAAGGCATCCTGTCCTCACCACAACACTTTCCTCCATGATCACCTCGCTCATGGTTCTGACTTCACTTCTCGACAGATACTTTCCTTCCTGATTAATATTTTCCCTCTCGCTATTGACATCGAATCCTTTTGTTCCATGGATCAGGATATGATAAGGTTTTAAAAACGGTGCAAGCATGACTATCATCGCCCGGAATCCTGCAGAAGGGACAACCGGAAAAATAATATCGCAGGAATTGGAAAGATATTCGATATCATTGGTCAATTCCACCTTTGGATCCAGTTTCTGTCCACTGCTGGTCCTGGTTTCCTTAATTTCAAGAACCTGTTCCGTATTACGGCCAAAAAGTACAACAGGATTGTTCCGCGCCAGTAAATTCGAAACAGCCGTTCCAAAACTTCCCAGGCCGATCACGCCGACAGGTTTATTAGTTTTTCTCGAGGCCATATCCGTCGAGTCTGTTTCTGTAATAGTATAATGTCTTCAGGTCCTGTGTCGTGATATTGCCCTCCTTATTGAATAATAAGGGACGTTTTGTATGAAATATCCCTACATTCTTTATCCCCATTTCAATCAATTCCTCAAGCCCCTTTTCCCTGAGATGGTTCGCCACCTGTATTTTGCCATTTTTCTCCAATCCGAAGATCTGTTCTATCCTTCGTTTATATTCAGATTTATAATCTTCATAAGTAATGATAAGGTCCTCAATTGGTAGGCGTAATAAACCATAGAGATCAAGTTTTTTATACATATTGCGGAATTGTTCGAATGCCGTGAAAGCCGCTAATTGTGAGGCTGAGCACCTGGACAATTTATGGTATTCGGATACCAGTTTATCGCTTAACATCCGGGTATATTCCCCTTCCCGCTGCGGATTTTCACTGATCCTGCCATGTATCTTGAAATAATCCTCAATCTGAATGATATTTCCGTGCCTGTCAAGGCTGTTTCCCTCATCATCCACATAATTCCCCAGGAGATCCATACCCCTTCCTACCGAAACCGACATATCCGCACTGCGGGTAAAAAACTGAAAGAGAAACTTTAAAATTTTAAAGGACGACGAGAACTGATCGGCCTCAATATAATAACGTTCCTGCCCCTTCTGGGACAAATAGTCGGAGATCATCCCGACCGCTTCCAGAACAAAATTATAATTCAACACAACCGGCACCACAAATATTTTTCTAGGCTTTACATCACCTGCCTTCAGAAAATTTATCCGCTGTGCTTCCATGGCCGTGCTGAGCAACCCGAGTTTGAGCCTGGACTCCAGTTTGCCGGACCTTGATCTCGTTCCGCCCGGGAAAAAAAGGCTGTGACATCCTTTCTGCAAAGCCAGGTTTGAATACATTTTCAGGGTTTCCAGATAGATCATATTCTTTTTCCTCCGATCAACTTTATAGGCACCCAGACTGTTCATAAAATAGGCAATGACTGAGATATTGAACAGGTTCAGGCCCGCTCCATAAATGAAGGGCGGTAATCCAAGGGTATGAATGACAAAACCGATGGTGATGGAATCAAGGTTGCTGAAATGCGTTGGAACCATCACAATCGTACCGATTTTTGCGAGTTTCCGGACATGTTCATTTTCGCCAACGATATTGATCTTATCCTGAAGTGTCAGTTTTCCTTTAAAAAATCCTTTAAATGACTTCAGCCTCGCAGCGTTGAACAACCTGGAAAATCCAAAGGTGACAAGGGACCTGGCCATCCTGTAATGTGACGGCTTGAAATTACCGGCTATTTCATTCGTGTAACGGGAAATGATATCCAGCAACAGTTCTTCGGATACTGCATTTCTTTTACTTTTAGATTTTCTGAGAGATCCCACCAAGGTATTTTTCACTCCGTTCCAGAACAACATTTCATCATCAGGATCGACCTTCCATGGATTTTCCTTGATCCTGAGTCTCTCCCGGAACATGGTGATTTCTATTTCTTCCTGTAATATTTCGGGAGTGTTTCTGAGTTGTTTGATCCTGTGGTAACTTTCCTGGATAACTTCCTCGATAAATTCCTTCCGGTTCCGGCTAAGCCTGACGACTGGCCAATTCTCCGGACCCGGCAGAGTAGGTTCATAAACATTTGCTCTCGACTTTTTTAATTTCAGCATTAATGCGTAAAACTATCCAAAATAATCAGTAATAAATGTACCTCAATAATTCTTATTTTCAGGAGATATTGCCATAAATTCATCCCTGGTGTATTTTCTCAGGATCGCCTCCGGTATGATTCTGCCACTCAAAACCGGCCTAAGCCTCCCATCATCCTTCACACGCTGATATCTGACCTGCGATCCTGTCCTTAATGGATCGATGGCCCAGGTAACAGCCTCCGATATGCCCGGATCAGATAAAAACCGCTCCTTCAGCTGCCTGAAAGTAAAAAGTTCAAAAGGAGGATCCCGCAATGCTATTTCCTTGATTGTCAAACTTTTATCCTCACTCCCGATCAATAAAAACAGGGATCTGAGTTCAAGCGGTTCATTTTCAATATACTGATTGGTAAAATCAATAAAAGCCATAAGATTTTCTCCCGGATCTTCAACAGGGAAATCAACATGTCCCTGACCTTCATTAACCGTTAGTACATATTGACCCAACCAGCCCTGGTAAAAGGTAAAGATCCCTGCAACGATGAACAGAACGGCAATAACCGGGTGAAAAAACCCCTCAAAATAACCAACTGCAACGAGCGGGGTGAACACTCCGCCAAAAACAACCG
>JAGTVG010000084.1 GCA_018224645.1 Cyclobacteriaceae bacterium | reverse complement strand
CTGAATCGGCTAAAAGATCGGCCTCCATGATCCTGCTGGAAGATGATCTTGACAACATGGCTGAAGCGATAGCCCATGGCAGGAGGATCTATGCCAACCTGAAAAAGGCAATCCAGTATATCATATCCATCCATATTCCCATCATGCTCACGGTGGTTTTACCGTTGCTTTTCGGATGGAAATATTCAAATATATTCTCTCCGCTGCACGTCATATTCTTTGAACTGATCATGGGGCCCACCTGTTCCATCATTTTTGAAAACGAACCCCTCGGACAAAGCCTGATGTAGCAGAAGCCAAGAAAAATGACAGACACTTCTTTTTCCATTCATGAATTGGCCATGAGCATTGTCCAGGGCCTGGTGATCACCCTTGGTGTTATGCTGATCTATTATTTAACCATGGAAGCTGGTTATACCGAATCCATTGTGCGTACATTGGTTTTTACCACCATTATATTGAGCAATATTTTCCTGACCCTTGAAAACAGGTCATTTTATTATCCCATCACCCGGACGATCAAGTATGCCAACAGGCTGGTGCCGGTAATCATTTTCATCACGGTGACCCTGTTATTCCTGATCCTGACCTTACCCTTCCTGAGGAAGATCTTTGGGCTTGATCTCCTGAATTTTTCAATGTTCATGATAGCTGCCGCCATATCGTTTATCAGCGTGATCTGGGCGGAAATTTATAAATGGTATAAGAGAAAGGGAAAGGAGATCAGGGCAGTGGATTGAATGTTTAACCAGGTGCCTGATCGATGGTTTCTTAACTTGAAACACCCTTGTTGTTCTGTATTTGCCCGGCGATCTGCTCCCGGATAGCGCCAAGCAATGGCATACATTCATCTCCGGGAAGTTTATGAAGCCCATTCACCAGGATATTCAGCTGCTGTTCATCGAGCGCGATCCGGAATTTTCTGATCTTCTGTTTCATATCTCCATTTATTATTTATCAATTCATGCCTGAACCCGCATCACCCATGCACCATTCAAATTCATGCATTCCATAATACGGACCCGACTTAACTACGTTTTATTATAATTTATATTGTTTTAGTACAATTAGTAACCTGAAAACGGAAAAAAACTCATTGCCATGTTGGTCATCGTAAGTATAACCCGGAAAAATGGCAGTTGATCAGGGATCGCACTCATTTGAAAGGATATGAGTTTAATTGAATCTTTTTACGGCACCTCCGGTAATTTTTATTATGTTTATGTTATGCAATTAAAATGAATCATATGGATCGAAGAAACTTTATTAAAGCAGGATCATTGACGGCTGCCGCCCTTATTTCCCCGTTTTATACCCCGGTTAAAGCCCAGGACAGGAAGCTGAAGATCGGGTTGATCGGTTCCGGCTGGTACGGCATGGTGATCACCAATGCAGCCTTTAAATCGGGCGGGATCGAGGTGATCGGGGTATGCGATGTGGACACCGATCATTTGAATAAAGCAACGGATGAGATTGAAACACTGCAGGGAAGCAGGCCGGAAGGTTTTAAAAACTACCAGGAGCTGATCGGCATGAAGGGTCTGGAAGCAGTCCTGATCGCCACACCGCCCCACTGGCATGCCCTGCAATTTATTGCGGCCTGCGAAAAAGGAGTCCACATTTATTGTGAAAAACCCCTGGCCTATGATGTAAATGAAGGGCTGTCGATGGTCAAAGCGGCTGAAAAAGCAGGAAATATCGTGCAGATCGGATTTCAACGCCGTCAGAGCAAGGCTTTTCAGAAGGCCGGGGAATTGATCCGGAACGGTGAAGCGGGTAATATCCATCAGATTGATGCCCGGATCCATTATAATCCTGTTTTACAGGATACCACCATTCAACCACCTCCTGATTCCCTCGATTGGGATGCCTGGTGCGGCCCTGCCCCGAAACTGGAATACCGGCCGAATATAGGGCACATGGCATGGAGACTTGAAAAGGAATATGGGAATGGTCACCTGGTTGACTGGGGGATCCACCACATCGACATTATCCGTAAAATTATGGATTATGACATGCCTTCGGGATTCAGATCAACGGGCGGGCTGATGGTACTGAAAGACAAGATCACCACGCCGGATACGCTGACAGCCATCATGCATTTCGATCAGGCACAGGTAACCTGGGAGCACAGACTATGGGGCTCAGGTTCATTGAATACACGGTATAACAATGGCATATTCTTTTACGGAGACCGGGCCACCCTTTTCGCCGATGACCGGAATGTTCTGATCATGCCCTCGGGCAGGGACCAGGAGATGAAATCAATGGACATTCCCACTGAAGGAATGCAGGAAAATCATTTGTCGGATTTCCTGAACGCCGTCAGAAAAAAAGATAAAAATCTCATCAGCTGCTCAGTGGAGGATGCCTTTAAATCAACCGCCACCGTTCAGCTGGCCATGATCTCTTATTATACCGGGTCGGAAATCAAATGGGACAAGCAGAACCTTCGCATCACCGGGAGCAAGGAAGCTGCTAAACTGATGGCCAGGAAATACAGGGAAGGATATAAAAGACCCGAAATCTGAAAAATGCGGAGGTACTTGCGAGGAAGAGCATAAAACTGAGGAATTGTAAAAAGATCCTTTTAAACCCTTAAAAAATTCAGATCATAGATATGAAATCACACTTTTTAGCATCCTGCCAATATTTTTATTGACGTTTCGCAGCAGCGGGATTGGGTTTAATTCAAAACTGCGCAGGTAAACATGATGTGAAAATAATCATTCCATAGGAATTTCATGAACAGTTATTCCACCATGAAGGTGGCTTTACCTGAATACGGAATTCCATTTTTACTTATCCCGTTAATGATGATTGCATATTCAGTAAGGGCATCCGATGTATAGAACTTAATCGCCTCCTTTTGTTTAGAATGCCACACCATGTCAGGAATCCAGTAAAGGTTATTCCTGAAATCAGGCATTCTGTTTTTCCTGTCAGACAGATTTTCATAATCCGGATAAATGTAACTTTTACGGATCTGTAGTCCATCCATTTCTAGTTTTGTAACAAAATCCGGAGGTTTATATCCTCCCAGGTCCCCCTTGTAAGACGAATAGGATACAATACCATGACAATTCAGGTAACCCTTGCTGAATTTTCCACGAATGGTTTCAATTTTTTGTATACTGAGTGGATCCAGTGCCATGATATCATCCGCATCAAATACCGGTATACCATCCAGCAGTATCAAAGGTCCTTCTTCATAATTAATATTGAATGCAAGGTCATTAACTATGAAATGAAACCCATCCCTGTTCTTACGCACAAATATGCCATTAATATATTCCCGCATTACTTCCTCCATAACCGGAAACCGTGTATAATCATCGAGGAAATAGGTGGCGTCCGGCTTACCATAAAAAGATGCAGGATCTGTCGGGTCTTCTGTTGTCCAGGCATGAAAATAATTCCTGTAAGCATACGTTAACTGCATATTCTGGCTTTGTTGTATCAACCAGGATGCCATGCTTTCATTGAGTTCAAGCTCTGGAATTTCTATCGCCAAAAATTCCTGGGAATATGGATTCAAAATCTCCAGGGAATAAATTGAGCCATTTTCGTTTCGACATTGTGCGATCATTTCATGTTTTCCATAAAAATTCCTTAATTCAAAATAAGCGGTTCCATTGTGTTTTGATCTGGCAACGTAAAACAGATTTGATTTTCCAATTGCAGACAAATAACCTAGAACGCCCTCTACAGGCTGATCATTTTTCTCATCATAGATCTTTCCCTGAACCAGGGGTGCACGATATTCGGGTAAGAATGGGAATGAATCCCGTTCATTCGCAACCTTGGAAAAGATAACATCATTGTGACTGGCAATGAGCAGGTTATTAATGGTTTCCGAAACTTCGGCAGTTGGCCCATTAAAATAAGTTGCCAGATCCTTGATAAGGTTGCAGGAGTTGTCAAGTAAAATGTATTGATCAATGCTTATATGATCATGATTGCCATAATTGTTGAAGGTGGAAACAGCCACAGAAAGGTCATATAAATCTTCCTTCGAATCATTTAATAAGTCAGGAAGCCCAAATGACACGGCTTCTCTGCTTTTGAAGGTATCCTTTGACAAGTTCAATTTATTAAAGGTGTGGCTTTCAGCATATTTGAATCCTTTTCTAACCGCCAGGATTTGCCCTTTAGCATCAGTTAATATAATTGCAAAAACACCGTCCTTCAATATATTTTTATGGATATCCAATTTTGCCTGATTGTTTCTCATGAACATGTTTTCAATCGTAAGGATCTTTCCTCTTTGCAGAACCTGACATTTAACCTGATCAGGTATCGAGAGCCGGGAAGGATCATTACAATAATACCCGACTTGAAACATGTTATCATCTTCCAGTATGCGAAGGGATTGCCCGGTTTTTTTTGTTTCCGGCAGGGATCGTTCCGTTTCCCTACCATCTTCGTGGTAAAGCCGAATAAAATAACGATGATCGGGCTCAGGGGTAAATTCAAAACTACCCAATCCGTTTTTCAGAGGCCTGAATTCACAAACCAAGACTGAATCGTCGGTGAATAACTTACCCGAAAAACCAGATTCAGAATTTTTGGCAATTTCCTTATAAAACACTATCCTGGAATGAACATTTTCAATTATTTCTCCGCCTTCAACGTATAATTTCAGCGTATCTTTATTTTTTTTCAATTCCATTGACCAGGGTCTTCTAAATGGATTTAAAATAGTCAGATAAGCATGAAAATAGGATTCTGGTCCTTTGTTCTGCATCCACCTGGTATAACCTCTGATTACGTAATTTGCTGAATTCGCACTGGTTGGAATGTATATTTCTCCATATCCCGTTCCGTTTTTTAATTCTATGCGTGCTTGTAGCAGGCTGGATCTTTTCGTGTTGTATATTTCGACATAAGCGACCTTGCTGAGATTGGATGGCCTGGAGCTTATTCTCTCGAGACAATATACCTTGAATTTCACATATTCACCTGTCAGATAAATGTTTCGATCTGTATGCACATAAACCAGTTCTTCATAGCCGCTGTTGTAATATCCTGCTTCATCCCCCTGATCCGGATTTTCAATCTGATTTCTTTCACCAAATACAAGAAATGAATGGCAACAGGCCAATAACAAAAGAATCGGCTTAAAAATGTCCATTATTTGTGCTGTTCTTCATCTATTTTACCAGAAATCCGGTCGTATATTCGTCCCGGCATACCTGCAATCTATACATGTTGGAGTCGATAAAAGGTAATCACTAAGACCAACCACTGTGGCCAGCATATATCCCCCCCTGGAGATCATTACACCAACCGAAGAATAAGAAACCAGGGTATCATTACATGCCGTATAGGGATTGAAGATGTTCATGGCAGGAATCTCAAGATGTGAAATAAATATTCTTTTTTCCTTATCTTCAGCTGCATCAAAGAAACCAAGTACTGTTTCATTTCTGTCATTTACGTTGTGAATATTTCCCGTGATCGAAAAAGGCATCGGGTCGAATAAAGTTCCAAGGTTTTCGTTCAGGTCCTTTAACTCATCCCAATAGGTATAAGCCACCTCACTCAAGGCATATTGTTTAACATTTATACTGTACCTGTCAGCCAGTCTTTCGGTTGTATTGTCAACATAAACCAATGGATATGAATCTATGACATCCTGATCAAGCCTGGTTGAGTTTCCCAAAAAAATCGAGGTGGAACTTACATTTTTCCAGCACGTATTGATGTTCTCAAGGCGTTGGCGGATCTGGCCATTTTCATAGATCAGGGTAGCATCATATGGCGTTCTGAAGATCCAGGTTTCATCATAGTACCACCTGTAATATGCTGTGTTGTTTTCAGGATCGTGGGTGCTTAAGTAAATCTGTAATCCCTCCACACCCAATTCCGGTTTTTCCAGATATTCCCAGTGAACGCTGTCTATATCGGGTGTCTGTCTCAAGGTAACGAAATCGGATTCATATTGTCTGGAACCTGAGGTTATGATACTGATCTGATAGGATATGCCTGATTGTCCATTAAATCCTTCAGGAAACTGATAGATTCCGGCTGCAGTTTCTGAAAGGAAATGTTCCTCTCCCGTATCTTCTCTTATACTGACCCTGGCTCCGGATTCAGGAATCCAGGCTGATGTATCCAGGGGTACTGACCGTGATAATCGAACGTCTGATTGTTCATTTCCCTTGTTGATAAAAGCTTCAACAACCAGAAAATTGCCATAGTCCTGTGAAGGAGGTTCAAACTCCTCAATACATCGGCTGAACAATAAAATTAACATGGCAGTTCCTGATATAACTTTAAGGAAATTCATTAAAATCTGAAGTTATAGGTTACAGTAGGAATCGGTTCGGCAAAAATTGACAATTTATAGCCATTGATTTCGCCATTTGAGGAAACAAAATACACGGAATAAGGATTGTTTCTTCCCGTCAGATTATAGACCCCGATCGTCCATGAACTATGGTTCAATTTTTTCACCTTATGGTTGCCTTCGATATTCAGGGAAATATCCAGGCGAAAATAATCCGGTATCCGGAATTCGTTCCTTTCCGAATAATGTAATCTTTCACTTCCATAATAAGAATATTTGGCCAAAGGAATGGTAATGGGCCGGCCTGTGCTATAGACAATATTCCCTGAAATGCTGAGGCGTCTGGAGAATCGGTAGTTTGAAAGAACATTTACTGCATGTGGTTTATCATAATTTGCAGGATAAAATTCTCCATTGTTGATAATTTCTTCCTCATACCCGGAATCGACTTTAATTAATGCCCTTGAATAGGCATAACTTACCCATCCATTTAATTTGCCCGTTTTCTTTTTGAACAATACTTCAACCCCGTAGGATTTCCCAAGGCCATTTACAATGTCGGTTTCAATATGTTCATTCATTAGCAATTCAGCACCGCTTTTAAAGTCAAGGAGATTGTTTATATTCTTGTAATAGGCTTCTACAGATGTTTCAATGGTGTTGTTCCGGAAATTTCTGTAATATCCCAAAGTGAACTGGTCTCCAATCTGTGGTTTAATGAATCTATCGCTGAGTTTCCAGATATCGGTAGGGGATATCGATGTCGTGTTCGATAACATCTGGATATATTGTCGCATCCTGTTATAACTGATCTTAATTGAGTTGAAATCATTCAATGAATATCTTGCTGAGAAACGAGGTTCCAGGCCTTGGTAGTTAATGATCGATTCATTTTTATCATAGGATGTTTCACCTGTTTTGGTTTCATCCTCTATGGGTTCACCCGGAGCATATTCATTGACAGACTTGGGGCCAAGAAAGCTATAAAACGAATAACGCAAACCTGCATAAATTGATAACTTGTTGCTTATATCGAATTTGTCGCCAATGTATATTGCACTTTCAATACCCTGTTCATTTTCCAGAAGTTCAGGGGTGATGAGGGATAATTCACCTGAGGGTTGAAATCTGCCGGGATTTAACCTGTACGCCAAGGAATTCAATCCAAAATCAATTTTATGATTCGGAAACGGGTACCAGCTGAAATCAAGCTTCAGGCCATAATTATCTATTGAATAATCAAGTGTAAATGCATTGGTCTCATTTTGATAACTTGATATATTGTAATTATACCCACTATAAATCCCGGATATTACCGCATAAAGATTATTGCTGAATACATGTTTCCATTGGACAGTAAGATTCTTGTTTTGATAATTATAGGATGTATCTGCATTAAACCTGAATTGATCATTG
>JAGTVG010000083.1 GCA_018224645.1 Cyclobacteriaceae bacterium | reverse complement strand
TCTCCCGACCGGCATGTACCTGGGAATCGTGAAAACCAATGAAAAAATAATACTTCAGACAAGGCTTGTCAAAAGTTAAATTTTAATCCAAAATATCAATATTAATATATATCACTTGGATCCGGAAGTTAAACTAAATCATATTGCGGGTAATTTTCTGAAACTCAGAGGGAATACCCTGATCACGCCTATAAGCAAAGGTTTGATTAACGATACATATCTGATTCAAAACGAGCATATTAAAACAAAATATGTATTGCAAAAAATAAATCAGAATGTATTCCGGGAGCCTGAAAAAGTAATGAAAAATCTGGTCCGCATTGTGGATCATCTGGCAAAAAAACCAGACCCCAGATACAAATTGTTAAAGCTTGAAAAGACGATCGTTTCCGGCACCTATTATCTGGATGAACAACAGGATTACTGGCGGGTTTTCAGGTATCTTGATCATACGGATACCATTGACAAGGTTACCGATCCTATCCAGGCCAGGGAAGCGGCGAGGGCATATGGGAACTTCATAAAAAGGTTGAACCGGCTCAATCCCGGGGAGGTGTTTGAGACGATAAAAAATTTTCATAACTACAGGGACAGAATTGTTAAACTGGAAAAGGCGGCCGCAGAAAACAGCAGTCAAAGGAAAAAAAACTGCCTGAATGAACTTGATTTTATAGGAAACCGGATTAAATACATTGAGGAATATTATTCCCTGCCTCTGCCAAAAAGGATCATTCACAGTGATACAAAAATTGATAATATATTGTTTGATGATCAGTTGGAAAAGGCTGTCTGTGTAATCGACCTTGACATAGCCATGCCTGGTTCACTTTTATATGATTATGGCGATATGGTTAGATCTTTTACGAACAGGGTGAAGGAGGATGAAGGGGACATGTCAAAAATCGGGATCAACCAGGAAGTTTTTTATAACCTGACCCAGGGATTCATCGAGGAAACCGCAATTCTGATGAAGAATGCCGAAACCAATAATCTTCTCCTCGGTGCAAAGATTGTCATACTGATCCAGGCCATCAGGAATCTGACAGATTATCTGTTTGGAGATGTTTACTATAAAATTAATTATGAAACCCACAATCTTGTCCGTGCCCGGAATCAAATCACCCTGTTAAGTTGTATTGAAAAAGATGAAAAAATATATGAAAATATCATAAATTCGATTGTTGAAAAAAACACTTAGGCAATATAGGTAAATAGATCCCGAAAATTTTTATCATTCAAGATCCGTCAATGAAAACAAAATCCTGATACATTGGTTTTTAATTCCAGCATGATCTTTGCCGTATTGCATAGCTTGTTATCATTTTTTATTATTTCCAGATGAAAAGCAATAAATTCTACACATTGATCACAGGTGCCAGCCAGGGAATAGGCATGGCTTTTGCCCTGGAATGTGCTCAACGGGGAATGAATCTTTTCCTTGTTGCTTTGCCTGATCCCCATCTTCCGGAGGTGGAAAGTATTATCAAGAGGAAATTTAAAGTGGATGTGATCACTTTTGGAATCGATCTGACGCATCCTGATGCTGCCCGGAAAGTATATGAATATGCCCTCGACAATTATATTCAGGTCAATTTTTTGATCAATAATGCGGGTTTTGGGACCAGTGGTTTATTCGAGACTTCCAAATTGGATGTGAATTCCCGGATGATCATGCTGAATGTCATGGCCATGGTCGGGCTGACACGCTTTTTCATACCGGATCTCAAAAAAAACAGGCCATCCTATATTCTTAATGTAAGCAGCATGGAAGCTACGCTGCCGCTCCCCTACAAAACTGTATATACAGGTACAAAAAGTTTTATCTACAGCTTTTCACTGGCATTACGTGAGGAAGTGCGAAATGACGGCATCCGTGTCAGTGTTGTTTGTCCGGGGTCAGTTATGACAAATGAAGAAGGATTCAAGCGGATCCAGGCACACGGTGCAAGGGCCAAATTGCTTGTTAAAATGCCCGATTATATTGCAGAAAGAACTATTTCGGCCGTTCTGAAAGGCAAGGTCGAAATTATTCCCGGTTTTATACCCAGGGCCCTGGTAAAGCTGGGGAAGGGTTTTCCCACCCTGCTCAAAATGAGGATCCTGGAGAAAATATTCAGGGTTTACAGGGATCATAAGACCGAAGAAATCGTTGAAGAAATTGTATCACCCTAGCCAACGGGAAATTTGACGGGTTTTCCGGTTGAATTGGATTCATAGATGGCATTGAAAATTTCTACTGTTTTTCGTCCTTCCATTCCTGAGACCATGGGTTTCCGTTTGTCCTGAATGCTTTCAACAAAATCCCGTAATTGCCATTGATGGTAATAAAGAACCGGATCGATGCGCCGGAAAAAATCTTCATCCTCCTTCCTCCATTGTTCGTGAAGTTTTTCTTCACCCGGAACCGACCAGAGATCATTGTATGGTGCCTCTTCGATCGTTGACATACCCGCAATGAACATGGCCCCACCGTCGGTCTGAACCCCAACGGCCGCACCATTGCTGCCGAATACATGCACTTTCCCGTAAAGGGCTGGATTCTGGGAATTACTTACGATAATATTACCGAATGCGCCATCCCTGAATTTAACAACAGCAATGGCCGTATCTTCAACCTCGATATAGGGATGATTGAAATTAGCCCAATAGCCAAAAAGTTCATCAATATCCCCCATATACCACTGGAAAAGATCGAGCTGATGCGGAGCCTGGTTGACCAGTACTCCGCCACCTTCCAGTTCCCATTTTCCTCTCCAGGGATCGCTTTTATAATATTCTTCCCCGCGCCAGCCGAAAAGGTAAACGATCCCAAGCACAGGTTTGCCGATTTTTCCCTTGTCTATAGCCTGTTTCACCCGCATTACCGGCTGATACAGACGCCGCTGGCTGATCATTCCAAGCATCAGGCTCCTTTCTTCCGCCATCCGGATCATCCGGTCGCAATCCTCCAGGCTGACGGCAAGGGGTTTTTCCACGATCACATGGGCTCCTGCTTTTAATGCCGGAATGACCGTGTCGAGGTGAGCAGGATGGGGCGTGCAGACCGTCACCATGTCCAGGTCTTCTTCAGCGACCATCTCCCCGATATCATCATAAGCCCTCAGATCGTACTGAACGGCAAAATCGATCGCCTTATTCTTTTTCCAGTTATACACTGCCCTTAAATCACTCATTTCAATTTTGAGCAATGCTTTGGCGTGGAGGTGGGCAACTTTGCCGGCACCTATAATGCCGGTTCTGAGCTTGTTCATTTTCAGGGTGTTAATATTACTTTCAAAAGGCCTTTTTCTTTTGTATATAGCCGTTCAAACCACGATGCCCCTTCCGACAGGGGAGCAACCCTGGATATCAATAAATCCGTGGTTATTTTATTCTTTTCCAGTAATTGGAGGGCTTCCGGATATTCACCCGATATGGCACAACTTCCCTGTACCCTCAGTTGCTGCGTCACGATCTTTTGCAGCGGCATTTTAACTTCTGGAGTGATGTTCCCAACCAGAACCAGCGTGCCTCCTTTCCGTATGTTTTCGAATGAAATATCGATTGTTTCCTGGATCCCGACCGCCTCAAAAATACAACCCAAGCGCCTGAATTCAGTTTGCCGGTCAACTGTATATGCTATATCGTCGATGCCGGGATTCAGTAGTTTGTTTGCACCGATCCTGGAAGCCAGTTCAAGTTTTCCAGGATCCACATCCACGGCAAAAATATCCTTAAAGCCCCTCGCCTTCAATACCTGGATCAGCAACAATCCGATAATGCCGGTGCCCACGACCATCACCTTTTCATCAGGATCAGCTTCACATAAATTCACGGCATGCAGGGCCACGGCGATCGGCTCTGTCATGGCGGCCGCTTCAAAGCTCACCTTATCCGGGATTCTGTGCAGGATATGGGCAGGGATCACAATGTATTCTGCAAAAGCTCCATCCTGCTTGTATTCATTGCAGGAAACCCCGAGCACCCTGCGATTTTCACTCAGGTTATATTGTCCCCGTTTTGTAAACCAGTCGTCCGGGTTATAAATGGTGGAATCGAATGTTACCCTGTCGCCAATCTTCCAGCCGGTTACACCTGGCCCAAGCTCCTCGATGGTACCCGAGGATTCATGCCCCATGACCATGGGGGGTATTCTTCTGCCTGAGGTCCCGTCATATCCGTGAACATCACTGCCACAGATCCCGGTTGCCATAATCCTTACCTTTACCTCTCCGGATCCTGGCCTTGGATCCTCTATTTCCTTATAAACCAGTGTTTTATATGCTTCCAGTACGAGTGCTTTCATGCATTAATTTTTCGGTCAAATACTTAATCCGGATTCCTGAGGCGGGATATTTTCCCCAGAATGTTCAACATTCTTAAATTTCATGTATTTTTAAAAAAAAACACAATGAACAAGCGGATATTCTTTTTATTACTGGTGATATTTTCCATAACAGGCATGAACAAAATCAAATCCCAATCTCAGGTTGAATTCCTTTACATAGGCACGTATACCGAGGCTGATGGTCCCGGGATCCACGTTTACCGGTTCGACCGTACCTCCGGATCCCTTTCATTTGTAGAAACTGCCGGTAGTCTTGAAAGCCCCTCATACGTGACCCTTCATCCCGATGGACGGTTTCTGTATTCCGTGAACCGTGGTAAAGTGATCCCGGATAAAAATTGGGGGTCGGTAAGTGCCTTTTCCATTGACAAGGAAAACGGTAAACTTCTGCATTTGAATAACCAGCCGATCTTTGGGGCGGAAGGTTGTTACATCAGCACCGATTCCAGAGGCAGGCTGGCTTTTGTTGCGAATTATTCAACAGGAAATGTAGTGGTTTTCCCAATCCTGAAAGACGGCAGCCTAGGCACGATTGCCGATGAACACCAGCATACAGGCAGCAGTGTTAATCCCAGCCGGCAGAAAGGTCCGCATGCCCATTGTGCCTATGTATCCCCTGACGATAAACACTTATATGTGGTTGACCTGGGTCTGGATCTGGTCAAAACCTATGAGATCGATTATGACCGGCAAAAGCTTATCCCGAAGCCTGAACAGGATGGAAAAGCCCGGCCGGGAACCGGACCACGTCACATTACCATTGACCGCACAGGGAAATTTGCCTATGCTATCGAAGAATTGTCTTCCTCCGTAACGGTTTACCGGCGGGATGTAAAAACAGGCGGTTTGACCTCCATTCAGCATATCTCCACCATTCCCGGTGATTATACTGAAACCAATTATTGCGCAGATATCCATATCGAATCTTCAGGAAAATTTCTATACGGTTCAAATCGCGGCCACGACAGCCTGGCGATTTTCAGGATAAACCCGGAAAATGGCATGCTTGAACCTGCAGGCTATCAGCCGGTTTCCGGAAAATGGCCAAGGAATTTCCTGATCGATCCAAAGGGGGAATTTGTTTTTGTGGC
>JAGTVG010000082.1 GCA_018224645.1 Cyclobacteriaceae bacterium | reverse complement strand
GGTTCGTAGGGTTTTCCTAACAACCACCTGTTCCAATCCGTATCTTCCTCCCGGATCGCAGCCACATCCGGATCATCCGGATCATGCCAGCGATGATTATTGTCGTTCCAGCATTGTTCGATCTTGGTAATCTGGCCCAGTTTTCCGGACCTGACCATATCCCGGATCTTTATATGAATCGTTTCACTGACCCATTGCGAACCCATCTGAACCACCTGGCCGGAATTCAAAACAGTATCTTTCGCCAGTTTTGCTTCTCCTATATCCTGGGCCATTGGTTTTTCACAGTAGCAGTCTTTCCCTGCCTTTACAACTTCTGCCAGAATTTTAGCATGTTGATGATCCCCCGTGGCGATCATGACTGCATCCACATCCTTATATTGCAGGAGTTCTTCGGAATATTTAAACTGCCTGACATCCGCGTTAAACTGCTTTTTACATGAAGCGGCAGCTTTTTCCCTGTTTTTGTTCCAGATATCACATACGGCACTCACGCGGAGATTCTTGTCATCGATTGAATTTTTCACCATACGCATATGGCCGTGGCCTCTGGCACCACATCCTAAGAATGCAATGTTTATCCTGTCGTTGGAACCCTGTATATTTCCGTAGGATTTTGCACTGAGACCCATGGATAATCCGGCCAATGCCGAAGCCGATTTCCCGAGAAAACTCCGCCTTGACAGGTTAGATTTTTTTTTATAGTTCATCGTATTAATTTATCATTTAACTACCGGATTATCTATTGATTTTGAAACCAGGCGATGATTTCCTTATACATTTCTCTGCCTTCGGATTCACTGACGGTTCTGAAATTTGTACTCAGACCTTGCTGGAGATAGGTCCCGGCCGGATACGCCAGTTCAGTCTGGATTTTCTGATTCGTGGCATAGGTGCCATCGGCCTGGTATGGGCTATGGATCAAAACCTTTCTGGGTATTAAGGCAGCCATCAGATCAGGAAGATCATAAATACCGGTTGTGCCCGCCACAGTAAAAGGGACATATCCTGGCTTATAGAAACGCGTATTGATCATGTCATTAAAACTCAGGAACGGGTTGACCAGGCATATTTTCATAATGCTTTTTTCAAAAGTGCAGGCGTGGATTAGATCACTGCCCACAGGACCTTTTGAGATGGCGGAAATATCTCCAAATATCTTTAAATCATTTTTTATAAAACGGACAATCCTGACAATATCTTCTGAACGCAGGCCAACATGTGACCTGCCGGCAAGAACGGCAGTGAACCATTGATTGTAGGAAATACCTTCTATGAAGGAATCACCTTTAAGATATCCGGGCCCCAAACTGCCAAGGCCCGGTAAATCCGAGAGCAATACGGTGTAACCCTGTTTCAGTAACTGGTTCACCAGGCTGTCCTTCTTGACGGCATGGTCCATTCCTTCTGTATCGAACATTAAAATGATTTCATTTTCAATGAAGTCATTTGGTTTCAGTAAAACCACCGGAAGCATATACAGACCGCTTCCCGGCACCAGGAATTTTTCCATTGTATAATCCGGATCGACATATCTCCCGGAGAATACCGGTGCTTGATCGTATGCCGGTTCTCTGAATCCGGAAAGGCCTGCTGCCATTGTCATTACGCTATCTAAATGTTTTTCATCATTGACCCTTGAATCATTTAACACCCCATCATCCTTTCCGGCAATTTTTTTGTTCAGGGAAAAAATGGTTTCTCCGCCCAGGAAGGTTGTTGTTTGGCCTGTTTCCGTTACCTTTAATTCTTCAGGACCAGGTATGTCCACCTCAACGTCGGCTGGATCTCCCGGGTTATCCAGGTATTTCTGAAAAAATGAATACATCGCCTCCCGGTTTTTCCTCGTGGAAGTATGAATGGCATCATCCTGAACCATGGTGAGCCGCTCACCCGAATCCATCATCTCAAATATGCGTCTCGCTTCTGCATAACTTTCCAAAGTGCCCTGAATACTGAAAAAATCACGGGTTGTGCTGATGATCATGGTGGGATCTGGCGCACGTGCAACAATAAAATCAGCATGGTCCAGTCCCCCGGCAACAAATTTGAAAAGATTCTGTTCGGCACATTGAGGACCAATGGATCTACACAGGTAATTATAATTCGTTATATAACATTCCGGGGCGGCAGCATAAATACGATCATCTATGGCACCGGCATATGCCGTAAGATTTCCTCCGCCGGACCTGCCAGTCATACCGATCCTGCCCGGATCAACTTCCTTCCGGGTCACCATATAGTCAAGGCCTCTGATCACATCCCAGATGAAATAGGACGCGACTGAATATCCGGTCATCAGGCATTGTGCCCCGGCATATGAATGTTCATGATCAGGGATCGGGAATTTGGGTTCGTTATGCTTGTGATTCCAGTATTCGAACCGTTCCCCCTGACCCATGGGATCGATCGTAAAAACAACAAAGCCCTTTTTAACCAGGTTGACGATAACATGCTGATATATCTTTACCCGGAATCCTTCCACGCTATGACCGCATGCATAAAAAATTGCAGGGCATTTTTCCATGAGCCCGTCAGGTATATAAATTGCTCCAGTTACATAATAGCCCGGAAGCGATTCATAAATTATCTTTTCGATACGGTATCCATCCCTGTTGATAATACCAGTTATTTTTGGATTGAGGGGTGTTTTCCCGGGAAACATCCGCAGGATCCCGGCCATTTTATCCTTAATGAACTTCTGCCTTTCGATCCATCCCTCCTTTGTGTCAATCCTGTCAACCTCAGCTTTTCTCTTTTCAAGCAATTGGAACACATCGTGACAATGGTTTTTATAAAGAGCGTTTTGGATATCGGAATAATAATGCCAGTAGTTAAATAATGAAATATCCTGTGCCCTTGATGGAACCAGGAACAGCATGAGTGAAACAAAAACAATAAGTAAGCTCAGTTTCATAATTCTCTCTGAAACTAAAGATAAAAAATTGAACCGGGGTAAAAAACAATTCATACAGTTTTCAATCGGATTTTTGGGTAGGGGGAAACCATTAAGATTATTTTTCGTTCAACTTTACACAAACCTGTAATACTTCTAATCCTTTATGGAGTAAATTAAACTAATAATCAATCTGGTCTATCTCATCTATTTTATAAAATTTCTTAATCCTAAATCAAACAATTATGAAAAACAGAATTTCAATGGTGATCATGTTCATGGCCACCATCATTTTTGCCCTGCAGTCATTAACGGGGTATGCACAGGATGATAAATCCAAACGTCCAAGTCCTCCTGCAAAAGTTTCTGATCAGATCGGCAATGCGACAGTAACCATCGATTACAGTCAGCCTGCCGTCAAAGACAGAACGATCTGGGGTGAACTGGTCCCTTATGGCAAGGTCTGGAGAACTGGCGCCAACGAAGCCACTACATTTGAAGTCAGCACTGACGTTCAGGTGGAAGGTAAAACCTTACCTGCCGGAAAATACGCTTTATTCACCATCCCTGATGAAGATGAATGGACAATCATTTTTAATAAGGAGTTCAATCAATGGGGATCATTTGAATATGATGAATCCAAGGATGCCCTGCGTGTAATGGTAAAACCGGAAAAGTCGGATGAAACCCACGAACGCCTTACTTTTGAGATCGAAAAAGATGGTGAGGTGGAATTCCTCTGGGATGATATGGAGGTGGAATTCTCTGTAGTAGCGAAATAGACCTGATCCTTAACAGAGAGGGCGAATAAAAAAGGAAATGGTGAAAAAGGAATTGCCTTTTTATTTAACCCCGATTTCAGCAAAATTACCGCATCAACTATCCTGGAAGCTTTGGGACAGGCATTTTTTTCATTGAGCATAGGAATGGG
>JAGTVG010000081.1 GCA_018224645.1 Cyclobacteriaceae bacterium | reverse complement strand
GGATGTGAACCAGGCATACCGGCTGGCATTGGCTGAGTGTGACGAAAATGATATTATCTATGTCGGAGGGAGTACCTTTGTCGTTTCTGAACTCGATTGCCTGTAAGGATGGGAAGACGTAAACTTGATAAATTCAGGGATAACGAATTAAGTGACAATATAATCCAGCCGGGAAAGGAAATATTTGAGAAAATCAAGGGTAACTGGAATCAGTTATATTTCAGAAATCAGCATCCGGTTATCCTTGAATTGGGTTGCGGCAAGGGTGAATATACGGTAGGGCTGGCCAGGTTATTCCCGGAAAAAAATGTAATTGGAATTGATATCAAGGGATCGAGGATCTGGAACGGCAGCCAGGCAGCCAATAACGGGGGATTGGATAATGCCGCATTCCTGCGCATTCAGATCCAGCAGCTGGATCAGTTTTTCAGGGAAGAAGAAGTCGATGAGATATGGATCACGTTCCCGGACCCCAGGCCAAGGGACAGGGATGAGCGCCGGAGACTCACCCATCCCCGTTTCTTAAGCGTTTATTACCGGATTCTGAAACCCGGCGGATGGATACATTTGAAAACGGATAATGCAGCTTTATTCTCCTACAGCCTCGGGATCCTTACCTCACTGGATTATATTCACAATCTTGAATACACTTCCGATCTGTACCACTCCAACCTGATAAACAATCATCATGGCATCCGGACCGGATATGAAAACAGGTTCCTGGAAGAAGGGACCCCGATCAAATACCTCAGGTTTCAAATTTCTAAAGAAAAATGCAGCTGAATAAAATTTATACATACCCGGGTATGCTGCTTTATTATCTCCTCCTGATCACCGGGGCCTTTATCCTTTTCTTATCCGAAAAAGGCGATTGGGTCATCTGGCTGAGCAGGAATGGTTCGGCCCTGTTTGACCGGTTTTTTATATACTGGACGTACCTGGGTGACGGACTGGTTTTCGTGGTCCTGATCGTGGTTTTTATTTTCAGGGATTATGTATTCCTGTTCATTACCATACTGGCGGCGATCATTCAGACCGTTTTTGTGCAGGGCCTGAAAAGATTTATATTTTCAGGTCTCGTTCGTCCCAGGTTGTTTTTCGAAGATTTCGGGACCTTCCGGCAGATTGAAGGGATTGAATTTTATTCCAATAATGCCTTCCCCTCGGGACATACCGCAACGGCATTTACCTGCGCATTGATCCTATCCCTTTATCTGAGAGATAAAAGATGGTCGGTGCTGCTGATCCTGGCAGCCGTCCTGGTGGGCATATCCCGGATCTACCTGATGCAGCACTTTTTTGTGGATGTATATTTCGGTTCCATCTTCGGGATGGTTTCCGTTATCCTCTCGGCATACATCATGCTGGGTAATAAATACATCCACGGGAATTTTTCCGGAAGGTCGTTATTGTCCGGCAGGTAGGTCCCGTTCAATCTGGTAGATCACAGTGGTCGGGATCTCAAAAATATCTTTTGCTTCGGCAATCTTTTTCAGCTGCGGGATATTTTCCAGTTCTTCCCCGAGGGATTTCCGCGTGATGATGTAACCGTTTAATTCCGTTATATATTCCTCCAGTTCAGGCCGTGAATCAAGTTCGGTGAAATGCTTGGGAATATAGAAGGAAAAAGCAGGATTGTAGATCTTATAGGCAGCTACCGGCAGGTCCCTGTCGATCTTCCCGATGGTTTCGGCTACCGGGTTTTGCTGATCAACCCGGGGAAAGATGATGTGGAAAAATAATAATATGACCAATATCCAGGAAACGGAAAGTGCGATCACCATCCCTTTAAAACTGTTTCTGAAGGTAAAATAAAGCCCGATAAAACCACCCGCCGGAAGGATCAGAAAATAAAAGGCCAGGTGGCGCAGATGATCAAGTTCCGGATCCATGCCCAATGCGAAATAGACCGCCACCGGGAAAACGATCATGAGAATACTGTAAACGGCAAGGGTGATCAAGTTGATTTTCATGTGTTTTCCCATATGATCCTGCAATCCTGAAAGATAGTAACCGGCCAGGATGGCCAGGAAAGGGTATGCCGGAACCGTATAATTGGGCAATTTGGTTTCAGAGAATGAGAAAAAAACCACGATGGTCAGGATAATGACCATGCTGAAAAAAAGCAGTTGGTTTTCATTCCTTTTTTTCCATGCCGTCCGGAACGACTGGATCAGGAAAACAGCGAAGGGAAGCATCCCGAGAATGGTAAAAAGGGGAGTGACCAGGAAAATGGCGCCATGCCCTTCCATGGTATTCGTATACCGACCGACATTATGATAGAAAAAAAATTCCCGTGTCCATTCTCCATCAGTCCGGAGCGAGACAAGTAAATACCAGGGCAGTATGACCAGTAAAAAAACGCCAAGAACCCATAACGGTTTAAGTTGAAGCAGGTATCGCCGGTTAAGTTTCTTATTCAGGAGAAGAAATATTAGGACCGATAATCCGGGAAGGGCAAGCGCCACCGGGCCCTTGGTCAGCGAGCCCAGGCCAAAGGCAAGGTATGATACCAGCAGGAATGCCGGTTTTTCTTCCCTGTAAAAAACATAAAATGCTGCCAGACCGGAAGTGGTCAGGAAAATCAGGTATGGATCGGGGACAGCCATGTGAAACTGCAATACAAAATGCAGCGAGGATAAAAGGACAATTGCCGTATAGAATCCAGCCCTTTCACCCAGGTACCGGGTTGCCAGCCACACCGAGGTAAGGATCGTCAGGATACCCATGATCACGGAAAAAAACCGGGCCGAAAATTCATTTACCCCGAAGATCAGGTAGGCTATCTGCATGAAATAATAATGCAGCGGAGGCTTATCGGTCCTCAGTTCATGATTAAAGGTAGGAACGACCAGGTCGCCACGATCGAGCATCTCCCGGGCACATACCGAATTCTTAGCCTCGTCCAATGCGTATATGTACAATCCACCGATATTGGATGAAATTAAAACAAAGCTGATGATTGTAATCAGGATCAGATTTTTTGCATTAATTTTGGGCATCGGTCGTTTTTTGAACCTGTTGCAAAGCTAAACCATCCGGTTTATATATAATAAAAAGTATGCGAATTCTGTTAAATTCATAGTTATCCCTAAATTGTTTAAAATTATCTCGATGAAATTCTTTTCAGGATCTTTTTTATTTCCGGTACTGATTCAGCTGATCATTTCAAATACTGTTTTTTCACAGAAATATCCCCCCTTTACCGTTTTTCAGGAACAATGGGTCGATTCCGTGATGTCGGCGATGACCCTGGAGGAAAAAGTGGGTCAGCTTTTTATGGTGGAGGCCTATTCCAACCGTGACAGCACACATGCCCAGGAGATCAAAACGCTGATCCGGGAATATAACATCGGTGGATTGATCTTTTTCCAGGGAGGTCCGGTACGTCAGGCCGCCCTTACCAATGAATACCAGGCCCTGTCCAGGATTCCCCTGCTGATCGCCATGGATGCGGAATGGGGTGTTGGAATGAGACTCGACAGTACCATCCGGTATCCTTACCAGATGGCCCTGGGAGCGGTACAGGACGAAAAGCTGATCTATGAGATGGGGGCGGATATTGCCTCGCAGTTTCACCGTCTTGGCATGCATGTAAATTTTGCACCGGTGGTCGATGTGAACAATAATGCAAAAAATCCGGTAATAAATTTCCGGTCATTCGGGGAAATAAAGGAAAATGTTGCAGCCAAGGGATCTGCGTACATGCGTGGATTGCAGGATCATGGTATCCTTGCCTGCGGAAAACATTTTCCCGGACACGGGGACACGGATGTCGATTCGCACCAGGATCTTCCTGTCATCCCCCATTCTTTTGACAGGTTAAACGATGTTGAACTGTATCCCTTTAAAAAACTGATCAGGGAAGGCCTGGGAAGTATTATGGTGGCTCATCTGAATATCCCGGCACTTGCTCCGGCTCCCGGGCAGGCATCCACCCTGTC
>JAGTVG010000080.1 GCA_018224645.1 Cyclobacteriaceae bacterium | reverse complement strand
TAATGTTCATGTTTTTCATGTTTCTCATCTTGAAAAAATTTATCCGAATAAAAATCTGAAAATAGGTCTGTCCGAATTAAGGGAAGTTCGGTAAATATTTCAATTTTTAGAAGGATTTATATCGATGAGGGAGAAAATATTTCCAGAATTGCTTTTGCCGTAAATTATTCACTATCAAATTTCTTCATTAGAGTCACCTGCCTGCCAATTTCCGACAGGATCTTTTCCTCTATTTCAGGCGCCCAGGTGGAAGGTTGTCCATAGGCTCGCATTGAAGTATTTCCCTCATATCCGCCTTCTTCCAGCACCCTGACAGACGGTATATACGCCATGACATCATTGGCATAAGCAGCGATAAAAAGCTCATTACCCCAGGATTGCCTGATCTTATGGGCATAATCGACAACCACTTCACCGCCAAGGGCAACCAGGATCTGATCGCCAAGTCGCCAGCTTTGAACCGGGTAAAACGAATATTTTTCAGGAAGTTCCTCTCCCTTATCCATCTTTCGGAGCAGGTCTGTTGCCCATTGTTGTTGCCAGCCTGGTGCACTTGCCTCGATATCTTTCAACTCTGCTACGGAAAGAGGTTCGGAAAAGGATAATTCAATTTCATTATATTCGGCATTGAGTACCGGGGTAAGCTCCTTCATGGGTTCCAGCAATACTCTTTTGACCGCCTCTGCAAGTTCATTCCCGTATTGTTGTGCCAGTGGAACAGTCATCCGCGGGAAAGCATTCTGATCGGCCCCGCAACCTGCAAAAAAAAGGGCTGTGACCCCCGGAAAGGATTTCTCAAGATCGATTTGTGTATACCCGGGATAATCTCCCGACCACTGGTTAAGACCCAATGTGGTTGCATGGCAGGCATATCCGCAGACGACGGCTATAAGATTTTCCTCCATGTCAGTAACCCGTATCACAGGAACGCTATGATCTGAAGGACCTTCAAGGTCGGAGGCATAAAGGACTTCATTCTCCTTATTGTTGCGCCGGTTCACGGCAAAACGGGATATTCCTACGCCTGTTGCGATCCTGGAAGGGGCAAGGTCGTTCAATGCCGCAGCCGCACACCTGACAATCTGATCTTCGAGGAATACGAGGTTTGCCGCGATCTGACTTTTCATCTCATTACTGAAGGGAGGATACATGCCGAATAGATTTTTATTGACTACCGGACCACAATGCGTATGCGAACTGCTTAATATGATGTTTTCTCTTTGGAGTTGATGATTTTTCTGAATTCTGTCGCATACCGCCAATGAAAGTTCCCTGCTGTACCCGATGATATCCGTGGCGATAAACAGCGCTTTATTGCCTTCAGCATCTTCAATGGCCAGTGCCTTGACCCAGAGATCGTGCAGCTTGCCTTCTGCCGGTTTTTCCCTGGCTGCAAAACCTGACATCCAGATATATTCCCTGGGTGTGATCACTTCACGCGCCACCCCTGTTTTCCAGAATTTGTTTTGATGGGATTCCTCAGAGGAAATGTTCTGGCTGCTCTGGGCAACCACCGTATTGATTTGAAATAAAACAATTAAAAGGGATATGAAAATACGCGGGTACATATTGTCCTGTTTAGAGTTCCTTATAAATTTATCATTTTTGAATGAAAGAAAAAATCAGGACCCTCAGTGACTGAAGACTGAGGTATTGATGGTGTGCTTTGCCAGTTCATCATATTTTTTCGCTTCTTCCGGCAGCCCCAATTTGTTTAGCATAAAACTCATATCCTCGCAGTCTTCCTTGAAAAAAAACAAGTCCTGTTTTTCAAGCTTAAAATATAATTCCCTGGCTTTCCCGATATCTCCGCTTCTGATGGCCCTGTTGATGTGGGCCAATTCAACAAAATCGTAATTCATGACAAAGGTATCTTCGGGTTTCCGGTTCAGGAATTCAGGATAATTGATCACCCTGGCAGGTACCCTGACCTTATCTACCAGGACAGGAATGGAAGCATTCCCCTTGTCATCGATATGTGAAAGGAACATGTCCGTATAGGGTCCGAAAATTTTCGAGGCATATACGATCCATTTGCTGTTGGGAGACCAGGAATGCCATGAGTTCATGGAATTAAAATTGCATTCAAGCCTTCTGGCCTTGCCTCCCGCAACCGGAACGATATACAGCCGGCTGTCGGGCATCAGGAGCATGAAATTTTCGGCCTGGCAATAAATAAGCCATTTGCCGTCAGGCGATATGGCCGGGAAATAATTGCTTTTGCCGTTGTTGGAAGCACCTTCTATGGGCTCGGCTTTTCCACCATTCCCGTCGTTGAAAGGTATCACATACAGATCGTATTTCAGGGATCTTTTCCGTTCAACATACTCGTTGACAATTTTTTCATCCTTTACATCTATCTCATAAATATCATCACCCATCGGCAGTGCTTCCGCCCTGGAAAAAATAATGTTTTTCCCATCCGGGGTCCAGACAGCATTGGATTGAACATATTCATCAAGGTTTGCTCCCGGAAGTTCCCTCAATGATCCGGTATTCCTGTCATAAATCGCCAGATGGCCATTCACGGGGAAAAACAGCTGGGAATAGGTAACATTTTCAACCGGCAGGACAGGAAAATTCTTGATGACAACCCGGTCTTTAACTGTGGTAACAATATACCGGCCATCGGGGGAAAGTTTGGAGAAGAGGCCGAAAGTCCTTCTTTTTTCAAGTCTGGACCATGACGTATAATTGGCAAGTTCAAATCGAAGGGTGTCTTCTACTCGCGAGACAAAGTATCCCCCCTTATCCCTTAATCCTGCATCAAGATCAAGGCCCATCGATTTGCCGTCGGCTGTGAATGAATGGCAATTGCCGCAAACCGGAAATCCCCGCATGGCTGTATGCGGTTTTCGCCTGCTGCCGAAATTGATCAGCATAAAATTCATTGAATCAAGCATCTTTTCTGCGATAAGAAAAGGAATTGGCATTTCGCGGTATAATACCGGCGCAGCCACGCTATCCCTGCTGAGCCTGAAATTTATCCTGGCCGCTTTTTTATCACCTTTTTTCTTAACGGTGAGGTAAATATTCCTGAAATCGGAAAGGACCTTGATACTGTCCCATGCCGCCTCATCAGGCATCCATTCCGTTTGATCTGTTGTCGCATGGATGGCATGTTTTTTATTGCTGGTAAACAGGGAAACCTCATAAGCAGGGGGTTTCCCTCCTTCACTCCACCATTTAAAATAGGGGGCAGGAAATTCAGGGGGGAAAAGGGCATCGGCAAAAGGATGGATGATCTCGATCCCGGAGGCCTTTTTCCTGTTCCCGCTGAATATAAACATTATGGCCGCAACAAGGATCAGCAGGAATATAGCAGCAATATAAATCAGTTTTCGCATCTGAATCAAGGATTTGGATTCCACATTCTGGTTTTAAAGTTATTGATTTCGGTCTAATAACCAAGCAGTCCTGTGATTTGGGGAAACAGGCTTTTTATCACAACAGCCATAAGTTCAACGGATAAACTGGGTCTAAAATCCGGCATTTATGGGGATATAAATTCGGTCGAAGACCAGTCAGAACATGAATGGAAAATATATTGTATTGATAAAAATACCGGGAGGGTGACCTGGGGAAAAACCGCCTTTACCGGAATACCTGAACAGAAAAGACATCCAAAATCAACACATGCCAATTGAACTCCGGCTACCGATGGAAAATATGTGGTGGCATTTTTTGGATCAGAAGGGCTTTATTGTTATGACATGGATGGGAATCTGCAATGGAAAAAGGATTTTGGCGTGCTTCGTTCGGTGTTTTTTGCCGTTGAATCTGCGGAATGGGAATTTGCCAGCTCACCCCTTATCCATGACGGCAAGGTCATCATTCAGTGTGATGTTATGGAAAATTCATTCATTACCGTTTATGATATTAAATCAGGCAGGGAACTATGGAAAAAACAACGGGATGAATATCCGGGCTGGTGTACACCCAATATCTATATGAATAATAACACGACTTTCGTGGCTGTGAACGGATTCAAACACAGGGGTGGTTATGATCTTGAGAACGGGGAGGAAATTTGGCGGATGTCAGGTGGAGGTGACATCCAGATCCCTTCACCTGTGACCGCTGATGGAGTGGTCTATTTCAACAGCGCTCATGGTTCACAATCTCCCATTCTGGCCATTAGATCTGATGCACGGGGAGATATCACGTTAGAAAAAGGAGCGACAAGCAATGATTTTGTAAAATGGAGTATTCCCCGGGGTGGATCCTACATGCAGACACTGCTGGTTTACCGGGATCTGTTGTACAACCCGGACTGGAACCTTTAAATGTTTCGATTCATCCACAGGTGAAAAAATCTATGAGGAGAAAATCGGCAGGGTAGAAAGTTTCACAGCTTCCCCCGTGGCATCCGATGGAAGGATATTCATCGTAAATGACCAGGGAAGGGTTTATGTGATCCGGAACGGCCGGAATTTTGACATAATAAGTCAGAATGAACTGGAGGAAACCTGTATGGTAACACCCGCAATTACGGATAACATTATTTTTTACAGGACACAACATCAGCTGATTGCGGTTTCGAAGGAGTAGCGGGAGCGGTGGAAACTCATGCCATGACTCTGAGTCATGGCATGAGTTTCCTGCCTACTCCGCCCTGAGGGAAGCAATCAGCTTCTTTTTCAGGTAATGTCTGGTTACAAGGAGGATCCAGATCAGGCCGTTCACAAGAATGATCAGCAGGATGACCATGGCAGTCTGCCAGGAGGCATCCACGAAAGCAGAGAGAAGGGATGGGAGGATGGCAATAAAGGCACTGACCGCTCCGATTGCCGTACCGGCAACAAGAAGTATAAGATGCTCCCAGGTAATTAATGAGAGGATTGTCCGGTCCGGAAATCCTATTGCCTTCAAAAGGCCCAGCTCCTGCCGCCTGTCAAACATGTTCCTGGCCAGGGAAATACCAAGACCTACCGTTCCAAGGATCATGCCCAATCCTCCCAGCAACAGGAAAATGGAAAGATAGGTGTTTTCAACCTCATTAAAACCTGCCAGTCTTTCCGCCGCCAGGGTTAATTCAAGACCATGATTCCTGAACCCTCGTTCCAGTTCTGAAGCCACTTTCCCGGCTTCCTGGAAATTTCCGTCAACCAGCATGACGTGGGTGCCGCTGCTGGAAGGAAAATGATTCAGAAAGTGGGATTCATCAATCAATACATTACCCTGGAATATGGAATTGGCCAGACCGCCAACCAGTTTAATTTTCATGGTCTCTCCATGTTCATCCAGATAGGTGAGTGTATCTCCCACCTTCAGACCCAGTCCCCATTGAATGACCGTCTGGTCGGCCACCGCGGGGATAACGTTCCCTGGAAGGATCTTTTGCAGGGAGGTCCAGGGTTCATCCTCATCCAGGTCATCTGACAGTTTGATGAAGGTGAACCTTCCAACGAATTCTTCCGCCTTAAAACCCAGTATCCGTGGCTGCGTGATCCTGTTCAGGTTGAGACAGCTGGCATCATCGCCCTCTTTTTTTCTCATTTGAACGAATTCCAGCTGACTTTCAAAGCCATACGAAAGCCGGGAAGATTCCATATTCAGGCCACTCAGTACAGGCAGTGTGGTTTCGCCATAAAAAAGAAAACCTCCGGTACCGCTTTTTTTGTCAGTTGAACCGGAATAAAGATCTTTCTGGTTCAACCCGGTTGATACGATCACGAATGTCCCTATGGCAAACAGGAGGACGATCCTTATGCTTCTTGAGGGTTTCCTGTGAAGGTTATCAAGAGCAAGTGCCGTCAAGGAAATTTTTCCGGAACCCATTTTCCTGTGCTTCCGTAAAATGACAACTGAAAAAAATAAAAACGAAACCAATAACAATCCGCCGGCTGTAAAAAAAACTGCCGGGCGCAGCGAACCGCCTGACAAGATCTGGGTTCCCAATAATACCGAAACGGCAGCCAGGGCGATCCATGCGCCGGCTGAAAACCAGCCACTTACCCCATACCTCCTGCTATCCGGAATACCCCGTTGCAGGCTGGCGGGTTTAGATCTCAGTTTTGAATAGATGTTCAGAAATATGGTCAGCCAGGTGATCAGCAGACCCACCGCCATTCCGGTGAGAAGGGTAGATAATCTGATCTTTTCCTGAAGCACCGATGTGCGGACAATTTCGGACCACACCGAATTCAGTCCGATGAAAACCAATTTATTATATAAAACAGCCAGTAAGCCTCCGATCAGTATCCCCGGGACCGCAATCATAAATCCTTCATATACCAGGATTTTTCCAACCGCCAGATCCGTATATCCCAGGGCCCTTAAAGTCCCGGCTTCCCCCATCCGTTTTTCCAGGTGCAGGTTATACAGTAATGCCAGTAATGTCAGTCCGCCGGCCAGGAGAAAAAAACTCAACCCCATGAATAATTGAGAAAAATCGACCCCGCCCCGGGCCGCCTCCAGACCCTGCTCCTTGACTGCACTGATCGAGATGCCGAAATCCTGCGGCCCGAGAATTTCGGTCAGTTGCCGTCCGGGATCTGCATCTTCCGAAAACCGGATCATCGTGGCTGAACCGAAACGGTTTTCCCACAGCGCTTTTCCATCGGCATAGGAAATAAATGCTTTTGGGGTACCACGCCATTCATCCCAGTAATCTTCATCCTTATCACGTATTTTTTGCAGATCGACAGGAATACCGGTTTGCCATTCACTGCAATTGCCTGCATTGGTCAGGCCTGGGATATCCGGCATCAACTCCCGGTCAGCAAAGTCTCCATTCATGGGAACAATTGCCTTGATACGGAACCAGGCACTTTTTTCAACCAGATTCCTTAGGGGTCCGATCACATAATATTCAAGCCGCAGACTGTCCCCGGGCCGGGCACCAAGATCCTCTGCCAGCCATGTGTTGACAAACATTTCCCCCGGGCTTGGAGCCTGGTCCTCATAACGGAAAGGTCCTGCACTGATGAATGAATACGGAGTTAGGTGTGAACCAAAGCTGAAGGAATTAACAAAATAGGTCAGGATCTTTTCCGCATCCGGGTCAACCTTTTCGACGGCCCCGGCGACGGCCGGTTCGATAAAAACCCTTCCGGAGCGCAATTCCACCCGGGAACCCTGGTCATATGGCTTGATTTGCAGCGACATATCTCTCAGGGTCCAATTTTTTTCAGATGCCAGCATCAGATCATTCGCCTCAATACCGGGTTCTTCTGTAAACAGCAGGAAATTGATTTTACTTTCCATTTCCATTTTCTGATGAAGGAAGGAGAGGGGAACAAATACATTATACGGGGCAGTCTGAGAAGCTTTAAGGTTAAATCGGCCCAGATCCTGCTCCCCAAGGACCATTCCAACTTTCAACCTTAAGGAAACCTGGTTGTCCTCATCCGAAACAAATGGAGCATTTTTTGGAACCATGCTGATTTTATCAATGCGGAGAAGGAAAAAATCACCCGGGACAAGGGCAAGGCGGTCTGCAAGATTTTCACTGATAAAGGCTTCATTTTCCAGGGGTAAGGGAAAATCCTTCCCGACAGGGATTATATTTTTAAATTCATCCGTAATGCCGTTCACATTAACTGCATTCACCCTCAGCGCTCCACCCCCCGAGGATGCAATTCCGGCGATCTGTAATAGCGGGCAGACAGAAACATCCAGATCCCGTCTAACGCTTCCAGCCAGGTCTGTCTGAAAATACCGGTCGTTTCCCGATAACACCCAGGAAGTATTGCCCAGACGCAGATGAACCGATTCCTCAAGGCTTGATTCAACCGAATCTCCCACCATCAGGGTGCCGGTTATGATCATGACGCTGATCGCGGTGCCTATGATCACCGAAATATGCGCACGGCGGTAAAATACCAGGGAATTGAATGCCAGTTTGATCAGGGAAATTCCAGCCATCAGCGGGTGTTCAAAAATTTTCCGTTCCTGAGTTCGTAAATTCTCCCCATACGGGAAGCGATTTCCATGGAATGTGTAACCACGATCAGTGAAGCGTTATATTCATCATTCAACTTCAGCAACAATGACAGGATCGATAAAACATTCTTCTGGTCGAGCGATCCTGTTGGTTCATCAGCGAGCAATAACCCGGGCCTGTTGATCAGCGCCCTGATCACAGCCACCCGCTGACTCTCTCCCCCTGAAAGTACATTGGGATGCTGATCCCGCTGTTCCCATAACCCCACTTCCCGGATAAGATCATAGGCCCGGTTCAGACATTCAGCCCGGTAGCCCGGATCACGAACCGGAACCGCAGGAAGCAGAACATTTTCCAGAACGGTACATTGCGGCAATAAATGATGCAGTTGAAAGATGAAACCGATCTCCCTGTTCCGGAATTGCGTTAGCTGTTTTTCATTCAATTCCGCCATGGACCTGCCGTTAAAAAAGATCTCCCCTGAATCCTGTCTGTCCAATGCTCCGATTATGTTCAGCAGGGTCGATTTCCCCGAGCCGGAAGGACCGAGAATGGCAACCGTTTCACCCTGCACGAGTTCCAGGTCGATCCCGTCAAGAACCACCCGCTTTTTTTGTGGATTCCCGGTGAAAAAGGATTTATGTACGTTTTCCAGCTTCAGCAGCATATGTCTACCTGTTTTGACCTCCCAGCAGATCCTTGTATATTTTTATCATCCGGTTTGCCTGGGTAAGTATATTAAAATGTTTTTCAACACCATTTCTTCCCTGCCGGCTGAGGATTTCCAGCCTCTGCGGATCACGTAAGAGCCCGGACAGTGTAAAGGCAAGCCTTTCCGGAACATTGGGTGAATAAACAACACCCCCTTCCGATTTTTCCACAATTTCCGGAAATGCCCCAAGGGCTGGTTGTACCACGGGAATGCCTGATGCCATGGCTTCGATCAGGTACAGGCCGAATGCCTCACCTTCAAGCACGGGAACCGAAAGGAGGGATACCTTGCTGAAAAAATCATGCCTGCCGGTTCCCTCAAAATCTTCATGGAAGATCACCTCATCCTTCAGCCCGGCTGTTTTTATTTTATCCTTTATTTTCCGTATATATTTTTCATCAACCCCTGTATTGCCACCCGTGATCATTAACCTCGTATCTTTCATGTCATCCTCCTTTTTCAGCAGGATAAAAGCATCCACAAGGATCTCAAGGCCGTTATCACGGCTCATCCTCGAAATAAATCCGACAACACGTTCTTTTGAACGGCTGTTAATGTAATGGTAATCCCCGGGATTCAATGAAATGTGCTGGGTAATAAGCCTTTCATCGGGAATATCGAGCTGATCTTTCATCCGGGCGGCATAGAAATCGCTGACGGCAACAAAAGCGTCGATATCACGGGCCCTTTCCCGCATGAGTTTCCAGGTTTTGATCCTGTAATTTTCATCCATCGCATTCACCCAGGTGTCTTCGTCCTGAAGGCTGCAGACCACCAGCACGTCCAGTTTTTCGCGGATCCGTCGCGCAAGGCCCATCAAGAGGGCATTCGAAAGATGAATTACATCCGGATTGCAGTTTTCAGCTATCCAGGTAACAAGATGGTCGAGTTCCTTTTTCTGTTCTCCCTGTTCACCCAGCAACATGGAAATGCTCATATCCTCCAGCCCTTTCGGATTGGTTGAACCAGCCATGCTGGCTGCCATCTTAAGGGCAGGGCCGGAATTCAGGATCCGATCGACCCATCCAGGTGCTTTTCTGAGCAATGGAAATGTGTGTTTGAGATATAAACTGATGGCGCCGTAAAAAACAGGTACCTCTCCCAGGTCATGTTCATCGGAAAAAATGGGCAGGTACATAGGGATCTTGGTAACCCCCAGTCCTGCTTTTTTCATGGACTGGATATAGGTGCTGTCACGGAGACAGTTGCCGCAGTAAAAACTGCCACCGGAACCGGGGACTATGTGGACAATTTCCATAAACAATCAATTAAATATAAATGAGCCGTGCAATTTGTTTTCAACCGGAATAACTACAGGCAGCAATATCCCTCCTTTATTAATCTTCAAAACAGTAAATATT
>JAGTVG010000079.1 GCA_018224645.1 Cyclobacteriaceae bacterium | reverse complement strand
CAAAAAGAAACAATAAAAAAAATAAATCACGAATGATAATTGACTTTTAACCCGGAGAATTCATAAATTTTTCCTACCTGCCGGTAGGCTGGCCTGACAGACGGCTTTGCTCCGCTGAAGTTATGCGAAAGGAATGCAGGCAGGCGCCCGGAGGGCCATTCCGATTTTATCGGGACGTCACATATTTTAGTGAAAATAATTAAGTTATATACAAGTAGTATTCCATTTTAAAAATAATGAATGAATAATCGGGGTTAAATCAAATACTTATCCTGAATTATTCCCGATTCGCGGATGATTCTTAAAGTTCTTCAAAATAATCCGAATCCATCCTTTTCAATTCATAACTTCGGTGGATTGTTGTCCCAATATTATTTTCAATCATTAATTTGGCTAATTCCTTACCCTCAATTAAAATTATTTTAGGCTCTATATTTGATACATAATCATACGCCGTATGAGGATAATTGCCCGAGGTTAAAAATATTCCTTTTCTGGCCTTTTTCCCCAATAACGAACCGGCAAAGTCCCTTACTTCTTTTATTGGAACTGTTCCATTATATCTTTTAGCCTGAATGTAAATAATATCCAATCCAAGTTTATCCTCTTTAATGATACCATCAATTCCTCCATCCCCTGTCTTCCCAATTGCACGACCAGCCTCTTTTTTCGATCCTCCATATCCCATTTTTATAAGAAGATCAACTACTAAATTTTCAAAGAACCGAGGAGAACAGGATTTTACCTTCTCTAAAATATCACTGGCTAATTCATTGGTAATTTTGGTGAATGATAATTCTAAAAGTTCCTCCGGGTTTTTTTCTTCAAGGATTTCTTCAGAAAGATCGATTTCCTTTTTATCATGTCGTAATCCTTGAAATTCAATGAATTCATCAAATTGTTTTAAGTATTTTACATTAATTCTAATTGGATTTTGTTTTAAAATATCCCCTCCCCTTTGTGATATTTTGACGATTGCTCTTTTAGGAGACTCCAAAAGACCCGCTTTTTTCAGGTATGTTTTAGCCCAGCCAACTCGATTATCAAAAATTGGCTGTTGTCCGCTTGGTAATAGTTCCTCACGTTCTTCAGTTGTTATATTAAATTCATGGGCTAAAAGGTCAACTAAATCACGATACTTATATTCTTTGCCATCAGAGATCTTTTTCAAAAGAGGCAACATTAAAGATTGATAATCAGGGATCATGATAAAAAAAATTAAAGATTTTGAAGTTTAAAATGGTTTAAATTTAAAAAAGAAATCCAATAGGACTTACAAGCTTATTATTATATTTCACCTTTTAAAATATTGAACCATTCTCAATAAAATAATTTCCAAAATAGTTTTATTAAATATCAAAATTAGATTTCCTTTCAAATGCCATGGATGTAAATTCGTCCATCAAACAGGCATCCATGAAAGTTTTCAAATTCGGCGGAGCTTCCATCAAAAGTCCGGAAAGTATCCGGAACATGGCCTCCATCATCAGGCAGTATACCGGGGAACAACTTGTGGTGGTGGTTTCCGCCATGGGCAAGACCACCAACCACCTGGAATCACTTTTCGCACTTGTAAAAAATAAAAAGGAAGGACAGGAAAAATTCAGGGAAATTGCTTCCTATCACCTGGAAATATCCGGTCAGCTGATCAGGGAAAAGGAAAACCGGGACGAGGTGAACAGCATCCTGGGTCAGCTTGAAAATTCATTTCAGAAAGCTGATCCGAATGAAAATCCGGATAAAATGTACGACCAGATCATTTCATATGGCGAACTTATCTCATCCACGATCATTGGTTGCTATTTATCCGAAACAGGCATGGCTGTCCGCTGGGCGGATGCGAGGAAATTCATCCGGACGGATCCTGCCTACCGGGAAGCGAAGATCAACTGGCCGGTTACCTGTAAACTCATCCAGGATCAGCTGGGACCGGAAATATCTTCCCGTCTCGTCCTCACGCAGGGTTTTATCGGCAGCACGGAAAATGAAAATACCACAACCCTCGGAAGGGAAGGGTCCGATTTTACGGCTGCCATCATTGCCAATTGTCTGAACGCTGAATCAGTCACCATCTGGAAGGATGTCCCGGGTATTCTCAATGCCGATCCGAAAAGATTCCCGGATCCGAAACTTTATGATCATCTTTCGTTCCAGGAAGCCGCTGAAATGACCTATTACGGGGCCTCTGTCATACATCCGAAAACAATCAAACCCCTTGCCAATAAAAATATTCCACTGTTCGTGAAATCCTTTGAACGGCCGGATCTTCCCGGTACACGGATCGACCAGGGAGGCCCGCATCCGGTATATCCGACTTTTGTTGTCAAGGATAGCCAATGCCTTGTTTCGTTCCTGGCCAAGGACCTGGCATTTATCAATGAAAATAGCCTGAGCATTATCTTCCATGTGCTTGATATGCTGAACATCAAAATCAATATGATGCAGAATTCAGCAGTTTCCCTAACCATCTGCGTGGATAACAACAGCAGGAAGGTCATTAAGATGATCGATGCCCTGAAAAATGATTTTTCCATCCGCTTCAATGAGGATCTCAGATTGATCACTGTTAAAAACTATTCGCCTGCTTCCATCATCCAGGTGATGAAGGATAAAAAGATCCTGGTGGAACAGCGGACCAGGAACACCTTCCAGATCGTATTCGATCCCGGATCAGGTAAACCTTCGTAAAACCCGCTCAAGTCCGCTCAGATAGGAACTTCCGAAGAGATTTACATGGACGAGGGTGGGATAGAGATTATAGATATCCACCCGTTCCTCAAATCCCGGAGCAAGGGGATATGCCCTGTGGTAGAAATGATAAAACGTGTCGTCGAAACCACCAAACATTCGCGTAAAGGATAATTCAATTTCACGGTTCCCATAATATACCGCCGGATCGATTATCACGGCATATCCACCGGATCCTGTCATAAAATTCCCGCTCCAGAGATCACCATGAAGCAGTGAAGGCGGCTCCTCCGGCAGCATGTCAGGCAGCAACTTCATAAAATCCCCGAACCGCCGGGAAAATGCCTGATCCACCCGGTGCATATCGACAGCCATTTTAAGCTGTACATCCAATCGCATTCCAATAAAAAAATCGATCCAATTGCCCATATAATCATTCCGCTGGGGTAACCTGCCAATATAATTATCATGTTCAAATCCATAGCGGTCTGCGTGTTGACGGTGCAGATCTGCCAGCCCATTGCCGAATTTTTCCCAGAAATCAGGCTCCCGCCGTCCACTTTCAGTAAATTCTGTGATGATATAAGAACGGTGGTCATCCTGGCCATAGCCAAGTGGTTCCGGGACATACAAAGTCCCGGCCGCCCGCAATTTAATCAATCCCAGGTATTCCTTTTCAAACATATCCGCATCCACCGCGTCATTTGATTTTACAAAGAAGGGTCCATGGCCGCTGGTTTCCACTTTTACCGCCTGGTGGATACATCCACCCCCAATGGGAGAATACCGTGTAACTTTAACCGGACATGATAAGGTCCTGCTTATGATTGTTTCATAGAAGTTTTTCTGGTCCCGGTCATTCATGATTTGAGGTGATGATCCCTAATCAGAAAATCCAGGAAATTGCTGAGCGATTCCTCAAGCAGATCAAACACGTGCTGAAATCCATTCTGGCCACCATAATAGGGATCAGGAATATCTGTTCCAGAACGCTGATCATCAAAATCCCGCATCATCATTATTTTCGCCTTATGATCCTGGCCGGGGTGCTGCAGGCTCAGAATATTTTCAAGGTTTTCATTATCCATTGCCAGGATGTAATCAAATTTATCAAGGTCCCTCCGGATGATCTGTTTTCCCAGGTGGTCAAGATGGACATTATTATTTTCCGCGATCTGTATGCTCCTGGTATCCGGTGGTTCATCAATATGCCACCTCGAAGTACCTGCTGAATCGGAATCAATAACCTGTTCAAGCCCTGCCTCCCTGACAAGTTTTTTAAATATCCCTTCCGCCAGGGGGGATCGGCAGATATTGCCCAGACAGACAAATAGAACCTGTATCATGGAAAAATTTTTACTTTAAATTTATAACAGAAAAATTAAACCTTATTGTATTAAATATATTTTACGTTGTACTTTTTGAATATTATTTAATTTTTTTTTATTTTTTTATTTCCTGAGGGTTACTATAGGATTATTATTCGTATATAGAATTGCATAACACAAATTTTATTCATACACCTGTTTAACATTGACGAAAACCTCCTTCAGAATGTAAGGAGGTTTTTCGTTTTTATTCCGTCAGTGAAATCTGCATCTTTACCAGGTTGGCATAGACGCCGTTCATCTGTTTCAACAGGTCATGATGTACACCCGATTCCACGATCCTGCCTTCCTGAATGACATAGATCCTGTCAACTTTCCGAATTGTCGCCAGCCTGTGTGCAATAATGATGGTGGTCCGTCCGGACATTAAAAGATCCAGCGCCTCTTTCACCTGGTATTCGGCATTTGAATCAAGGGAACTGGTGGCCTCATCCAGGATCAGGATATCCGGATCCCGCAGAATCGCCCGGGCAATGGCAATCCGCTGCCGCTGACCTCCCGAGAGTTTAACTCCCCTTTCGCCCACCAGCGTTTCCATCCCTTCCGGAAAACCCAGGATAAAATCCATCGCATTAGCCTTTCTGGCTGCGAGTACAATTTCCTCATCCCCAGCCTCCGGTTTGCCATACTGGATGTTTTCTTTTATGGTCCCGCCGAACAGGATCACCTCCTGCGGAACTATGGCGATCCTGTTCCTGTAAGCTGCCAGGTCAAGTTGCCTGACATCAGTCTGATCGATCATTATCGATCCTTCATCAGGCGGATAATATCTAAGGAGTAGTTGTATAATTGTCGATTTGCCGGAACCGGAAGGTCCCACAAGGGCGATCTTTTCTCCTTTCCGGATCTCGAAACTGATCCCTTTCAGCACAGTCTGGTCTTTCCGTGTAGGATAGGCGAACCTTACCTGTCTGAAGGTTATCTTTTCATCCAGGTGGACATCCCCCGGCAGTACACTCCCGGATGAAGGTTCCTCCTCCTCCCTGAGTATATCCATGATCCGTTCCGAGGCACCCACTGACCGCTGCAACTGGCTGTAAATATCACCCAGACCGGCGATTGATCCCCCGATAAAGGTTGTGTATAGCACGAATGACAATAGATCACCCACGGAGATCATATCCCTGCTGACCAGTGTTGCTCCATACCAGATCACCGCCACGATGGTCCCGAACAGGGCAAATATAATGAATGAGATAAACCCGCCACGGTATATGGCCGTTCTAAGGGCGATACTGACAACATTCATCATGCTTTGCCCGTAACGTCTGATCTCCCGCATTTCATTTGTGAAAGCCTTAACCTCCCTGATCGCCTGCAGGGTCTCCTCAACGATAATATTGGTTTTACTGAGATGATCCTGGGTCTCCCTGGAAAGTTTCCTGATAAAGCGGCCAAATACAAGGGCCAGGATAATCACAAGCGGAACCACAGCCAGCATAAAAAGGGTCAGTTTCGGAGCCGTAAAGAATATGATCATGGTACCGATAAACAATGTGGCAAGCTGCCTGATAAATTCGGCCAGTGTAATGGAAAGTGAATCATGCAATAAGGTAACATCCGATGTGATCCTGCTGATCAGCTCTCCGATCCGGTTCCTGTCGTAGAAGGTCATTGGCAGGAACATATATTTCCGGAATAAGGCCTTCCGGATATCAGCCACCGATCTTTCACTGGTCAGGGCGAATAGATAAACCCGTAAAAAGGAGAAGATGCCCTGTACAAAAAGTATCCCGATCAGGATCAGGGCTATGGATTCAAGGCTGCGGAAGATCCAATCCTGGTTGCCAGTGGCAACATCGATAAGCTTACCCACCAGGAATGGAAATGCAAGCAAGGTAAGACTGGAAAGCATGAGAAAAACCATGCCGGGAATCAGGTATCGGAGATAGGGCCTGGCAAATCCAAAAACGGCATATAATTTCTTCAGATTATCCCGGCTGATCCTTACTTTTTCCTTATCATTCAATTCTTTCCTGGCCATTGCAGATGCTTTTTATCATTTATCCTCTGGGATAAACCACAAAGCTACAATTATTTTTTTTTACCGGTGTCCCCTGCATCAGGGCATGATTATTTTTCCCCCGGTAAAATAGATGACAGAGTCCTGAAGGACCATTTTCTGGTATCCACTGACAGCAAATGAATCCAGAAGCACATTATCCTTATCCACGGGGAGGAATTTAAGAAAAAGATCCCTTCCGGAATTATAAATGGGATTATCGGTATGTTGTCCTGCTTCGATCAACCTGACCAGGCTG
Organism: Cyclobacteriaceae bacterium; assembly: GCA_018224645.1. Classification (GTDB taxonomy): domain Bacteria; phylum Bacteroidota; class Bacteroidia; order Cytophagales; family Cyclobacteriaceae; genus JAGTVG01. Next base: position 3,937 of record JAGTVG010000079.1, on the reverse strand, counting down.
GATTTTTTTTCCTTCACGACCCTGAGGAAGATGGTTTCCGATTGTGATGTATCTTTTAAAAAATATTCTTCAATCTCATTTTCACCGGAATCAATGACATTTTTTGAATAGAAATCGCGCAGTCCCGGCTTATGGATTGCGGCAGTTTTAAAAATACTCAGTTCCTTCTGCCACCCCGTTGAATCGGGAACGAGCATCAGGATTTCGGCATTGCTGCCGATTCCGGTCCTCTTTTTAAGCTGATGTTCACTCATGGAAAGCGATACGACCTGACTATTGATAAATCCTTCCAGATCGAATACACTCTCCGGATGGCTGTCCTCCCCTTGATGGCAGGCATTCAGAAATAAGATCAGCCATAACAGAAAAAGGAGTTTCTTTCTAAACTTCATTCATTCTTGATTAATATCTCCCCGTCCATTTCATCCGGGATTTCCAGACCCATCAATTTCAGAATGGTCGGAGCCAGGTCTCCAAGTTTGCCATCCCTCATGGCCGGACGAAGTTCGCGGTCAACCAGAATACAGGGAACCAGGTTGGTGGTATGGGCGGTATTAGGCGTTCCGTCATCATTGATCATGTAGTCACTGTTTCCATGATCCGCTATGATGATCACCGTATATCCATTTTCCAGGGCAGTCTCAACCACATCATGGGCACATTGATCGACGGTTTCACAGGCTTTAACCGCAGCCTCAAATACACCTGTATGGCCCACCATGTCTGGATTGGCAAAGTTGAGACAGACAAAATCCACCTCCCGTTTTTTCAGTTCCGGAATGATTCTGTCCCGGATATCATAAGCGCTCATTTCAGGCTGAAGATCATAGGTAGGAACCTTTGGAGAGGGACACAAGATCCTCGATTCGCCATCAAACTGATCCTCCCGTCCTCCGGAAAAGAAAAAGGTAACGTGGGGATACTTTTCTGTTTCGGCGATCCTGATCTGTTTTTTGCCGTTTTTACTTAATGTTTCCCCCAGCGTATTCTGGATATTTTCCTTTCCATATAAAACCTTCACATTTTTAAACGAATCGTCGTAATTGGTCATGGTCAAATAATACAGATCCATGGTAGACATACCATGGTCAGGCATATCCTTCTGGGTCAGAACGATGGATATTTCTCTCAGCCTGTCGGTCCTGAAATTAAAACAGAAAACGACATCTCCCGGTTCGATCCTGGCCAGCGGCTTCTGATCCCCATCAACATGAATGACCGGTTTGATAAATTCATCGGTTACATTCTCATCGTATGATTCCTGTACCGCTTTGAAAACATCCGCAGTCCTTGTTCCTTTTCCATGCACCAGGGCATCATAGGCCATTTTTACCCTTTCCCATCTTTTATCCCTGTCCATACCATAATACCTTCCTATCACAGTAGCTATTTTTCCAGTTGTTTTATCCAGATGATCCTGCAGTTCTTTCAGGAATCCCATGCCGCTTTTCGGATCCGTATCCCGTCCGTCAGTCAATGCATGGATAAACACCTGTTCCATCCCTTTATCTTTGGCAGCCGTTACAATGCCTTTCAGATGTTTTATGTGTGAGTGAACGCCACCATCTGAAACCAGACCGATCAGATGCATCTTTTTACCGTTCTTCATGGCATATTCCATGGCTTCCTGGTATACCCTGTTATTCCCGAGCTCATGATTCTCAACGGCCAGGTTGATTTTGGCCAGATCCTGGTATACCACCCTGCCGGCGCCAATGTTCATATGACCGACTTCCGAATTTCCCATCTGACCTTCAGGCAATCCTACGGCCATTCCTGATGCACTAAGTTTGCTGTGTGAATATTTTTTATACAATGAATCCACGAAGGGAGTATTGGCCTGATCAATTGCGGAAACTTCTGGTTTTGTGGCAATGCCCCATCCGTCCAGAATCATTAAGATCACCTTTTTATTCATGTTAGCATTCTTTAAAAATGATTAATTTCTAGAAATTTCGATTCTTTTAGCTTAATTTCATACTTGGTTGAAGTATAGGGCAAAACTACTCAATGATGGCATAGTTTTCGCTTTAAGCTAAATGTAATTTTGAAGCTTCATGTATATTAAAAAGAATAAATATTGGATTGCAGGTTTTGCGCTGATGATGTTCCTGAACGTTTCGATCTGCACAAATGTTTATTCGCAGAATGATGTGATCACGAATGTAAGAATGGCAATTAAAACGGGAAGTTCCAAGGAACTATCGCAGTATTTCGGGAATGTGATCGTGCTGAATTTCGACGGTGAAAAATCAAACTACAGCAAAAGCCAGGCTGAATTTGTTTTAAAGGATTTTTTCAGAAAATACGAGCCGGTTGATGTGGAGTACATTCACCAGGGGGATTCGAAAAATGGATTCAAATACATCATGGGGAAGTACAGGGCTGAAAACGGTTCCTTCCGGATCTATATACTTTTCAAAAAAAGTGAAAATGCCTATTACGTCGATACGATGGATTTCACGCGGGAATAAACATGCTGTCTTTCCCGGTTAAATATTTGTTTCATTGACTACTTTTGTGGCGTGATTCCGCCCTATATCAACAAAGATCATCTGATAAAGCTTCTCCGGGATGCCATAGCCGAGGATATCGGGGATGGTGATCATTCCTCATATGCGATATTCCCGGAAGGAAAAACAGGAAAGGCCAGGCTGATCACAAAGGAAGGCGGTGTAATTGCGGGGCTGTATGTGGCGGATTTAATTTTTAGGATATTTGACGGCAAGTCCGATGTCCGTTTTTTAAAAAACGATGGTGATCCTGTTACACGGGATGAGATTCTATTTGAAGTTGAGGGCAGTATCCGGGCTATACTATCAGCCGAACGGCTTACCCTGAATATCCTTCAACGTATGAGTGGTATTGCAACGGCAACAAACCGGCTTGTAAAAAAGATTGAAAATTACCCCGTTAAGCTGCTGGATACAAGGAAGACAACACCAAATCTGCGGATGCTGGAAAAATGGGCTGTAAAATTAGGTGGCGCTGAAAACCATCGTATGGGTCTTTATGACATGATCATGCTGAAAGACAATCATATTGATTTTGCTGGCGGAATATCCCCGGCCATACGGGCTGTGAAAAACTATTTGGTACAGACGGGTAAATCACTTAAAATTGAAATTGAAACCCGGAATCTCCGGGAAGTCAGAGAAGTGCTGGATACCGGGGGCGTAGACGTCATCATGCTTGACAATATGGGTGTACAGGATATGAAGAATGCGGTTCGGATGATCAACGGTAAATATGCAACAGAAGCATCCGGGAACATCACGGAAGAAAACATAGAAAAAATTGCGGCGAGCGGGGTCGATTTTATTTCGGTCGGGGCGATCACACATTCCGTAAAAAGCCTTGATATCAGTCTGAAAACATTAATATAAAATTTAACATGATCGTAAAAACTAAAAAATATCAACTTTCAACCGGAAAATACATAAAATTAGGGCTGATCAACATCTTCCGTGCCCAGTGGTGGGTGGTCCTCATCGCCCTGGCCATTGCAGCCATGACCTTTGTTATCCCTTCTCACTGGTGGTGGATCGGTGCCCTGATCGCGCTGGTAATATACGGGCTGTTCTGGCTGATCCAGTTTGCAGGCATCACCCAGCTCGAACAGAATAAAATATTATTCGAAAGGTTGAATTATGAGATCTCCAGCCATCAGATCCTGATCAAACTCAATCCCAAACAGGGAATGCCGATGAAATGGGAGACCATTAAAAAGGTACAGGCTGGAAAGGATTTTTATCTTCTGGTGATTTCGAAGGCACAGTTTATCTATCTGCCCTACCGGATTTTCAATTCGGAAAATGATAGGAAGTTCATGGAAACCATCCTCAGGAGGAAAAATTATATCAAATAGGAAGAATAACCACCCATGCCATGACTCCAAGTCATGGCGTGGGTAGTGTTATTCAGACAAAAATAACTT
>JAGTVG010000078.1 GCA_018224645.1 Cyclobacteriaceae bacterium | reverse complement strand
TTTTTTGAAGATGACTTGTCTTTTTCATCCAGTTTTTCAAGCATATTCATGGCCAGGATCTTCCGGCTGAAATTTCGTTTATCGAGCCGGGTCCGGTATATCGCCTCATACAGGCTCCTCAACTGCGGGATGGTCAATTTTTTCGGAAGTAATTCAAAGCCTATGGGCTGGTGTTTTGCCATCCATTTCAGTTTCTGATGAGCGGCGTCCACCATTTCTCCATGATCAAAGATCAGTTCAGGCAGGGCTTCTATGGAAAACCACCGTGAACCATATTCGGCCGAAAGTGTCAGGTTGTCGCTGATTTTGATCAGGGCATAATACGCAATGGAAATGGTTCTTTCCACCGGATCTCTTTCCACTTCTGAAAATGCCTTTACCTCTTCCATAAAGATATTTTCCAGACCGGTCAGTTTGTACAGGATCCTTTTTGCCGCATCGTCCAGGCTTTCGTCCACATTCACAAAACCTCCGATCAGGGACCATTTCCCTTTTTCCGGTTTGAAGGATCTTCTGTTGAGCAGGAGCTGAAGACCGTTCTGATCAAATCCGAAAATGATACAGTCAACTGCAACAAGAAGCCGTTTGGTATGTGGATAATGTTTAGCCATCAATCAGCTGAAAAAATCGCTAAGGTAAATAAAAAGAGTAATCAGAACATCCAAAAATGCAATATATTAAAAATATCAGGAAAAACATCGATTCGTTTGAATAATTATAATGTGGTATATTCGGGGATCAAATGCCCTTTCATGAAGATAGTTAAACTCATCCTGCTTTTGTTGTTCCTGGTGACTTTGAATGGTTGCCTGAATAATACGGAAGAACCTGATCCCAAACCTAAAACGCCTCCTCCAACCCCGCAGGTTGGTGAGGAATAATCCCATTTTCAGTCTTTTTTATATTTTTTGATCAGAAAATTTGCACCAAGGGCAAGTACCCATAATCCAAGGGCACCCATGGCATATTCCATTGAAAATTCATCGGATCTTAAACTGATATAGAAGGCGAACAGTGAAAGGATGATAAAGATCCAGGTCAGTACTTTGAGCAATTTCAGCATGCAGTAAGGGTTTTTCCGGTGGACGTTCTATGCTAACGGTATCAAAGATATACAAAGTTCAGGATACGCGGGAATTGGTTATGAATATGAATATTGAGGATATTAAATCATGACGTGCAAAACGTATTGGATGTCGGGGAAGGATGAACCTCGACTGTTCCTGACACACAACATCCGTCCCATCTGGCATGGCAATTTACGGCCCGCATTCTTCTCTTCCTGACAGGTTGTCACTTTTTGTCAGAAATTCCCGGTTGGAATGACTTTTGTAAAAACTGAGTGAAACAGAAAAAATATATAATCATGCACGAGAAAGGTAGTATTTCGATTCATACTGAAAACATTTTTCCCATCATCAAGAAGTTTCTCTATTCTGACCATGAGATCTTCCTGCGCGAACTTGTGTCGAACGGCATCGATGCCACACAAAAATTACAGAAACTGACATCGCTGGGAGAATATCAGGAGGAATTAGGAGAACTGAAGGTGGAGATCAAGCTGAATAAAAAACTGAAGACCATTACTGTGAGTGATAATGGTATCGGTATGACAGCGGAGGAAATCAAGAAGTACATCAACCAGATCGCATTTTCAGGTGCGACGGAATTTATTGAGAAGTACAAGGAAAAAGGAGATCCAAGCCAGATCATCGGATTTTTCGGCCTGGGCTTTTATTCTTCCTTCATGGTGGCAGATAAGGTTGAGATCATTACACGGTCGTATCTGAAGGATGCTGAAGCGGCTCACTGGACCTGTGACGGATCCACTGAATTTGAGATCTCGCCGGCGGTCAAAAAAGAAAGGGGTACGGAAGTTATCCTTCATATTAACAAGGACAACGAGGAATTCCTCGAGGAATACAGGTTACAGCAGATCCTGACTAAATACTGTAAGTTTTTACCGGTTCCGGTAGTGTTCGGGGAAAAGGAAGTTACCGAAAAGGATGATAAGGGGAAGGAGAAAACGATCAAAAAAGAGAATGTGATCAACAACACCAGGCCTTTGTGGACAAAATCACCCAATGACCTGAAGGATGAGGATTACGTGGATTTTTACAGGGAATTATACCCGTTTTCGGATGAACCATTATTCTGGATCCATCTCAATGTTGACTATCCCTTTAATCTTACCGGGATATTGTATTTTCCCAAGGTCAGGAATGAATTTGAGATACAGAAGAATAAGATTCAGTTGTTTTCCCGCCAGGTCTTTATCACCGATGAGGTGAAGGATATCGTCCCGGAATTCCTGATGCTTCTTCATGGGGTCATTGATTCGCCAGATATCCCGCTGAATGTTTCCAGAAGTTTTCTCCAGTCTGACAGCAATGTAAAAAAGATCAACTCGCACATTACAAAAAAGGTGGCCGATAAGCTTGGAGAACTTTTCAAAAAAGACCGGGAAGCCTATGAGAAAAAATGGGATGACCTGGGCATATTTGTAAAATACGGCATGATCTCCGAGGAGAAATTTTATGAAAAAGCCGTGGATTTTGCCCTGCTTAAAAATACAGATGGAAAGTATTTCACCCTGGAGGAATACCGGGAAAAGGTTAAGGTCAACCAGACGGATAAGGACAAGAAGATCATTCATATCTATACCAATGATCCGGGAAAACAGGATGGTTATGTAGAGTCGGCGAAAAATAAGGGGTATGACGTACTCGTGATGGACGGGGTGCTTGACAGCCACTTTATCAACCATCTTGAGATGAAGATTGAAAAAACCGCCTGGAAAAGGGTAGATTCCGAAACAGCGGATAAACTGGTGGATACCGATGAAAAAAAGGAAAGCGTTCTTTCGGAAGAGCAGCAGAAGGAGCTGAAGGAATTATTCGAAAAGGCGATCGATAATAAAAATGTCACCTTCCATGTCGAGTCCCTGCCTGTTGAAGAATTGCCCCTGGTGATCACACTTCCTGAATTCCTGCGGAGGATGAGGGATATGTCTGCCACCAGCGGACAGATGGGTATGTTCAACATGCCGGACCAGTTGAATGCTTCGATCAATGGAAATCACCCGATGATCGGCAAGATCCTCGAAGCCAAAAGAGAGGACAAAAAAATTAAACTGGCGAAACAGGCCTATGATCTGGGATTATTGGCACAAAATATGTTAACTGGTAATGGATTGACCCACTTTATCAAAAGGAGTGTCGAACTTATTTCCAAATAATATATAACCTTTTCAGGTACCAGATCAACCCGGGAGTATTTACCCGGGTTTTTTGTTTTTAATCCTGAGGGCTTCAATCCGCCTGTTTTTCACAGAATTGTGTTTGCTGGATGTTTAAACCGGAGTGGGGCTGGAAACCGTTCTGTTCCATCAAAAAATCTTTTTCCGGTGATCGGACGATGGGAAAAAATCAGGCAAACCGTGGATATTTTTCTCCGCTCCGGGGGTTATCGGAGAGATGACATAACTGAGTACATGCCGGCTAAATGAGCTTATAGTTTTTGTATTCGCCCGGAATAATTCCGAATTTTTTCTCAAGAAAACTTCTCAGCCTGTTCTTGAAATTCATTTTATTGTATGAAATGTCCCTGTCAAATTCCCAGTTCTTGGCTTTTATGCGGGGCAGCATGACGCGGGGATGTGTATCCTCAAATTTTCCCACAGCATCGATGATGGAATAATCGAATTCATTGGCTTTATTCATCCTTGAATCTTTCCATTCACCCGGATGATAGAGCTTGTGGAAATCCCTGTGCTTCCGGATCTGGACTTCAGGATGTTTTACCCAGCCATAGTGGTAAACATATGCGTCGACAGGTTTTACACATAGTTTTTTATTGTTTCCTTTCCGGAAACCCTGAGCATCCCTGTAGGAATAAATGGATTTATCGTTCCTGATGATCCGGATCTCTTTCCGGTACCAGTTGGGAGCTGTCGCGATATAATCATAGCTGCCGAAAAAATGAAGATAATTGAAAAGCAGTCCGTCGACTTCCGGATTATCTTTCCATCTTTCCATCCCTTCCCTGATGGGGGCCTGATATTTTTCATGGATCACCTCATCGGCCTGTATATAAATACACCAGTCGCTCGAACCAGGTATGGCGCTGAAGGCTTTTTCCGTCTCCATGGCAAGCACCCTTCCACCTTCCTTCAGGGAATCATCCCATTCGGTCTCAATGATGATGATCCCCGGATCGATGGATCTGACCAGTTCAAGGGTATCATCCTCAGAACGGCCCACCGCCACATAAAAATCATCACAGAGGGGAAGAATGGATCTTATGGCTTCCTCCAGGGGATAGTCATAACGGATGGCATTCCTGATGAATGAAAATCCACTTACCTTCATTTTTATGGTGTTATTATGCCAGTAAAAGTAACATATTATTGCCGATAAGTTCACACCGGAAAGGGTGTCGTCTTTTTGAATCCGGGCCCACCTAATCAGGTCAGATAATCTTCCTTAAGCAGGGACATGATTATTTCATCGGCATAGCGGCCATTTTTAAACAGGGCCTTTTTTAACCTGGCCTCCAGTTTAAACCCGGATTTCAGTAGGACTTTCTGTGAAGCAATATTATGGTCAAAAGTCGAGGCAAATATTCTTGTTACATCGTAGTTTTCAAAGGTATAATCGATCATCATTTTAACCGCCTTAGTGGCAAACCCTTTTCGCCAGAAGGGCTCGCCTATCCAGTAACCGATCTCAGCATTCTTCCGGTGAATATCTTCCTTCAATACAATCCCAACGGCCCCGATTACTTCATTTTCCCAGATAATCGCCATATTCAATGCAGGCAGCAGATCCTTATTGAATGCGATCCACGTGCGGGCATCGCTCAAGGTATAGGGATTGGGAAACAATTCCCGCAGGTTCCTGGCAATATTTTTATTGTTGGCATATTTTACAAGGTTCATCTCATCCCCTTCTTTCCAGGGTCTTATTCTGATCAGCATGGTGAATATAGCGTTTATCATTTCGAAAGATCTGACAATATGGGTCTTAATCAAAAAATATCAAAAAATCAGGAGGAAGGATGAATGATTTTTATTCAAATAATCCTTCATCCCGCTCAAGTAACAGGATGGAAGACTGCGGAACAATAAATAACTTCTCATCCCGATAATTGATCTCGATTGCTCCGTTCTGAAGGAAGATCGCCAGGTCACCCTCCTTAGCCTGCAATGGAATGTATTTGATTTCTTCATTTTTCCCTTTCCAGCGATCCTCCTCCTCTGTAGGCAATGGAATGGGATAACCGGGACCTGCCTTGATCACATAGCCACTTTGTACCTTTTCTTTTTCCTTGACGCCAGGGGGGAGGAATAAGCCGCTTTCTGTTTTATCAGAAGTCAGTTTCGGCCTGATCAAAACCCGGTCTCCGACAACGATCAGGTTCTTGATTTTATTTTTAGTTGTCAAAATCATCTATTTTTTATGCATACAAATTTACGATATTTAGTACAGCGGTTGCTCAAAATTGAATATCTTTCACTGCAATCCGGGTGCTGAAGAAGCAGATCCGGGGATAATCATCGTACGATGGCCGAATTAATTATTAATATCTATTGGGAATTTATTTTTATTTTATCAATTTTTTATGTTTAATTTTGTCAACTGGTAGAAATGTACACCATTTAATTCAATCAGGTTATTGGAATACTGTTTACTGCCAACTTGTTTTTCTTATTTTCACTATTTAATTATTCTATCTACTAATGAACATTTTCGTTGCAAAATTAAGCCCAAGGACAAATGATGAGTCTTTGCTTGAACTGTTCCAGGATTTTGGTGAGGTATCCTCTGCCAAGGTTATTTTCGACCGGGAAACCGGTAATTCAAAAGGTTTCGGTTTCGTAGAAATGCCGGATGATTCAGAGGCTCTTCAGGCGATCGAAGGATTAAATGAATCTGAATTTCAGGGAAGTACAATTGTCGTTAAAAAAGCCCGGCCAAAAGAAGGAAATCAACGAAGAGGCAGCGGTGAATACCGTTCCTACAGAAAATAATATTTAAAAGCATTCCATAAAAACTGACCTGGATTAACCCGGGTCAGTTTTTTTATTCTATCCGGATGGTTTGCCCGATTGATTGATAAAGCTTTTTATACAGTTCATTCTGTTGCATGGTCGGGGCATGACCGGCAATGATCAGTTTTCTTCTTGCCCTTGTGATGGCTACGTTCAGCCGCCGGTGATCGGATAAAAAGCCAATATTGCCCGAATCCGCTGTGTATGTATCCAATCGGCCATCCGGTGTATTTTGGAAAGTGGGATACCCCTGCCGGTACCACCCCGCCGGGAAAAGGTCAGTATCTGGGCATCGCTTAAACCCCTTCTGTTCCGGGCAGTCGGCTGCATGTGATTTTTCTGCTCCTCACGCAGTTCTGCGGTCATTTCACGGAGGGCGGCTGCCTGCTGATAATCCGGATTATCCTGGATCTGCTGATCGATGGAAACAGAAATGATCGATGAATTCAGCCTGGCCGGATTTCCGATCCTCAGTACACTGGTTTTGAGGGAGAGCAACTTTTCCACCACATTGTCGACAGCCGTGTTTGAATCGGCGGTTGCCAATACTTTGGACCCTTTCCTGGCATGCTGGAGAATCGCTTCAACGAGCGTGGTTGTTTTTCCGGTTCCCGGCGGGCCATGGATCAGAAATAATTCCCGGGATCTCAGGGATTCAGCCACTGCATGTTCATGATTCAACCGCACCAGGTAGATACCGCCCAATCCCCTTCCATATTCCCGGGCGGATAATCCCAGGATCGCCCGCCCTTTTTTTTCACGCTGGAATCCTGAGATCGAATGGATCTCGTTCAGGTGAAACGAAATTTCCTCCAGTTGCTCGAGCTGTATCAGTTTCTTGAAATAGCGCTGGTATCTTTTCAGGGTATCTATGGATGCGTCCATCATATCACCATAAAATTAATCAGCATAAGTCAGAAAACGATCCGGAAAAATATCCTGTTAATTTTTTTATTAATAAGTTGTCATCATTCAAACAATTTGATATTTTACTGTTTGGAAGTCAAAATATTTAACTATGCCGGTAATTCATTATCAAGGATATCAAATCAGCTGTGAACCCGGGGAAAATCTCCGAAAAGCACTTCTTTCTTTTCCAGCCCCTCTTTACAATGGCATGTCTGAATATTTAAATTGTCGTGGATTGGGAAGCTGCGGGACCTGTGCGGTATGGATCAAGGGGATCAGTAACAAAAAGACCTTTATGGAAAAATGGAGACTGAAATTTCCGCCCCATAGGGGAAGGACAGATTTCCGGCTGGCTTGCCAGGTTCGTGTCTGGGGAGATCTGGAAATCGTCAAAGGAGAAGGATTCTGGGGCCATAAGGAGCCTGTTGAGAAAAGAAAAATCAATGAATCCCAGAATCAGCCATAACCGATGACATAACGGATGAGTATCTGCCGCGGTGTCCCGGTCTTTTAAAAATCCCGGAAAGGGAGGATACGCCCAGGTTCTCCGTTCATTTTAAAATCGACATATGAATTCCCTCCAGGGAAAATCGCCGGAAATCAACAATCAAAGTGCGTCATTTCCGGTCAGGTAACTCCTTCGCCTATTTGATTTCATCCAGTACCTTATCGATCTCATCCATCACCCGGTTCATCTGGGCCATGGTTACTTCAAAAGGTTCATCCGTTGTCATGTCGATGCCCACTTTTTTCAACGTGGGGATCGCATATTCCGAATTTCCACTGGATAAGAAGTTGATATAATCATTGACCTCCTTTTCCCCGCCCTCAAGCATTTTTTCTGCAAGCATGGTTGATGCGGTGAAGGATGTACTGTATTGAAATACGTAAAAGTTATAGTAAAAATGAGGTATATAGGTCCATTCGATGGCATAAAGATCATCGATGGTCATCACTCCCTTATCATGCCCGTAATATTTTTTCAGAATATCCAGGTAAATTTCGCTGAATTTTTCACCGGTAAGACTTTCCCCTTTTTCCGCAAGTTCATGGATCCTGAGTTCGAATTCGGCAAATTGTGTTTGTCTGAAAAGTGTGGCCCTGGCGTTTTCAAGATAATTCCCCAGGATAGAAAGTTTGATCTGGGGATCCTTGATATTGTCAAGCATATAATCCATTAACAGGGCTTCGTTGGCCGTAGATGCCACTTCCGCAAGGAAGATCGGATAATTGGCGTTAATGAAGGGCTGGTTCTTGTTGGAAAAATAGCTGTGCATGGTATGGCCGAGTTCATGTGCCAGGGTACTTACATCGTCATATTTTCCATTGTAATTCAAAAGAATATACGGATGAACATCATATGCACTTCCATTGGAATAGGCACCGGATCTTTTGCCCGTATTGGGATACACATCGATCCAGCGGTCATTAAAAGCTTTCTCAAGCGTCTCCACATATTCTTCTCCAAGAACAGATAAGGATTCAAGGATTATTTTTTTTCCTTCATCATAACTGTATGCAAGGTCAACATTGCCTACGAGCGGGGCATAAATATCATAATAATGCAATTCATCCACGCCAAGCATCCTTTTGCGCAGTTCCAGATAACGGTGAAGGGTAGGCAGGTTTTTATTGGCATTCTCGATCAGCTTATGATATACCTCAGTGGGTATGTTGTTCTGGTTTAGCGCCGCTTCGAGGCAGGAGTTATATTTCCTGACATTTTTGGAAAAAATACTTTCCTTAACCTTGCCGTAAAGCTGGGTACCAATGGTCATTTTGAACCGTTCCAATTCGCTGAAAAAAGCCTCAAATACCTTAGCCCTGTCTGCCCGGTTCGGGGTTGCCCTGTAACGGGCATATCCGGCTGCATCGAGTGTTACCTTATCACCGTTCTCTAGTGTAACTTCCGGGCGGGGCATCTCTGCATTGCTGAAAATGCTGTAGATATTATATGAATT
>JAGTVG010000077.1 GCA_018224645.1 Cyclobacteriaceae bacterium | reverse complement strand
GTTGTCCCCAGCGTATCCTGAGTTTTTAAAACAAATCAGGAATTCTTTTTTATTAAGCAGTCCTGGATATACTATGGTTTCATACCATTATATTTTCTTTATTCTATTGGTACCGCAGAGGGCTATTCTTTCCAATAATTCTTTGAAATTATCAACATAAATTATTAACTTTCAAGATGTATTTCAGTTTTTAACTCAAAAAAAACCTGCCATGAGTTACCTGACAAAACCACAAATAGTTTCAGAAAGAGAGAACCCGTGAAAAAAGTTGAATTGATGTGAAATCATCCGGAGTGAAAAATAAAAATTCATTCCAAATATGCACAGGGTGCCCGCAAACACTGTGGCGCAAAAAGTATCTCATTATTGGCAGAAAAAATCTCAAAACCATAAAACCATGAATGCATCGTTATTATCTTTTATTCAATTGCTCATATATCTGAACTTTCCTGATATAGGATATCCTTCAAACTCAAACCTTGAGGATGATGGTGAAAAAATAATGATAGGAAATCCCGCACCGGATTTTTCTCTGGCAGACCTGGATGGTGATTCATTGAGTCTAAGTTCTTTAAGGGGTGATTTTGTGGTCATTCACATTGCTACCACCTGGTGTCCTTTCTGTAATGCGGAAGCCCCTTATCTGGAAGAACTATACCGGCAGTATAAGGATAAACGCGTACAAGTATTGATCATAGATGTGAAGGAACCAAAGGATCTGGTTCAAGCCAAATTACAGGAACGCTTCAACCTTTCCTTTCCGGTTTTGCTTGACCTGGATGGGAGTGTAGCAGCAAGTTACGCTCCACCCGGTGTGCTGCCGGACCTGGCACGGGATGAGGTAATGCTAGCCTCGAACCTTTTGATTGACCCGGAGGGTAAAATACAGTTTTTATCATTGCTCGATTCGAAGAATTTCGATGCTAAGCTTGTAGACCTAAAAAAAAGGCTCGATGAATTACTTGCTGCTGATTAAATTCTTGATCCTGACATGCCTGTTCAAATTCAGTTTGCCGGTTGCTGCTCAATTGCCCGATCATCAATTTGTTAAAATCAATAATATCCCTGAATGGGAAATTTCTCCGGCGGAAAAGAAGAATCTTGAAATAATCCTTGAAATACATGAGGGTTATCATATCCAGGCCGATGAGGTAAACGACAAAAATCTGATCCCGACCACTTTGACCTTTTCGGAGGTTCCGGAGGATGTCATTCTGTATGACCCTGTTTATCCTGAACCCGGTTTTTTTAAATTAAAAAATGTCGACGATTTAATGCCGGTTTTCAGCCGTATTTTAAAGATTTCCATTCCTGCTGCTGTTAAAAAGGGAGCTACTTCCAATGTCTTTTCTATAAAAGGGAACCTTAATTACCAGGCATGCGATTCAGTAAAATGTTATTTCCCAAGGGATCTGTCCGTTAATTTGATGATCAGGATTGCAGAGAATTAATTATCTTTTTTAAATAAGAAAAATTCCTGCGCAATGCACCGGAATTTTTTACGTCAACTCGGATTTATTCCCATTATGCATCCATCCGATCGCCAGATAAAAATTATTTTTTGATCAGCAGTTTATCAAAATCCTCAGCCACTTTTTCAGGATCAATTTCCGGAACGAATTCTCCGATGATGAAGTGATTCACCTTGTCCGGTGAATGCCTCCAGACATGCGTTCCATCCTCGAAAATATGGAAATATCCCTTTTGCCGTAACTGGAAATAGGGTTCATGGCCTCTTATCGCCACATATACGGCAATCAGGTCGGCGCTGTGATGAAAATCCCTTTTCCATCCTTTAAGAAAGATCATCCACATCCGATTCCATATCGGTATCGAAGATGATTCTTTCGGGCTGGGCATTGACCAGAACAGGCATGAGAAGCAGAAAAACAGGCAGAAGTTTAATCATTTCCAATCAATTTTCAGTTTACCAAGTCCGGCACCTTTTACCGGTTACAGGAGACTGGTTCAAAATTAATATTTCTCCACAGAAAATATTTGACCGGAAACCTGAAAATGTCGACAAGGTTTTTTTTTCAGGTTCGGAGGTGCGTGATGATATACTTTTGAGGAAGGCCCCTATTGGTACAACCGCACCCAGTCCACGGTCATGTCGATCGGGAGCTCTTCCGGGTTGGTGATCAGGCCCGGCCAGCTGCCTTCAAGCTGCTGGTCGATCAGGAGATAAAATGGCTGGTCGAAGGGCCATTGATAGGTCCCGGCTCCGGGTACCTTCGGGTATTCATATGATTTCACCCCGTTGATCGCATACACCAGCCTGTCGGGATACCAGCTCACACTGTATACATTGTAGTCATCCGGATTGATGGAGGAGGTTGCAGATTTTTTCGGAACAACCTGTTTCAGGGTGATCGTGAAATGGTTATGTGTTGTCTGGTAGGCATAATCGTCATGGTTGAGGCGCTCCATGATATCCATTTCACCGTTATGCTGATCCGGATAGATCTGCTTTTCCGACAACATCCATATGGCAGGCCAGGCACCGAATGCGGGATCGAGTTTTGCCCGGATCTCGATCCGGCCATACTGAAAAGCAAATTTATTCCAGGAATA
Source organism: Cyclobacteriaceae bacterium (assembly GCA_018224645.1). Classification (GTDB taxonomy): domain Bacteria; phylum Bacteroidota; class Bacteroidia; order Cytophagales; family Cyclobacteriaceae; genus JAGTVG01. The sequence goes on along the minus strand of JAGTVG010000077.1, from coordinate 5,999 downwards.
GATGCCGCCGGTCAGGTAGGGTCGCGGATCCCCGGTGAGCGAATCCGGATTGACGATCCCCTTAAGAAATATGTTTTCGTCATCGAATTGTACAACCCGTTCATCTGTCGCCGTAATATACCGGAAACAATTATCCACATCCCGCCAGTTTTCAACCGGCACTTTCCATTGCGGGGATGTAAAAAGCCCGATGCGGGTCCAGCGGGTCGTATCTAAAAAACCCATATCAAAATTTTCTTCCCAGACCAGTTCCCAGTCAACCGCATCATTCCGGCGTTCTTCTTTTTGCACATACATATAATCATCGGCAAGATCGAAAAATTCACTTTCAGATAAACAACCTGATACAATGGTTACTGAAAAAATGATTGGAAAAAAAAGTTTTTTCATTTTATAGTACTTTAAATCATATATACTGCCGGATTTTAACCCCTGGATAAATAAATGTTTTTTCTCCGGTTATCGTAAAAAATTGTTTTTGTGCACGCCTTGACCATGGTTTTGACCATGATGGACAAATATATGTAGAATAATGAATCCATAAAATTAATCAAATGAAAATCACGGGTTGAGATGTCATCCCTTAAGAGATGACATCCCTTCCTTCACTTAAAGCTGAGGCTGTCACTCCTTTTGCTCCCCCAACTCATGCCAACACGCCAAAGTGATGGCATGAGTTGGGGGAACATGATCTTTGTTAAATTTTTATTATCAGCGCCTTCAAATTTATTGATGGAAACTTTGCAATGACAACATTTCCCATAAATTTGTGCCGGATATAACCTGTATATTTTTATAGTTCCGGAAGTTTAAAGTTCCGGACAGGTTAGGAGATGAGACCTGATTTTTCAATTGAGAATTTAAAGCTTGAGAAGCTCAACCCTCCTACCCGGACCATAATCGATCCTGAGTAGATTTCTTAATTTTTCTTGTATACCATTAAATGTTGATACGGATCTCTTGACGGGGAAAAATATAAACAGAAGATGAACCAGAAATACCGTATTTCAGTGTGGGTTCAGAAAGCGAGGATACGCCTGTATCAGGATGAGAACAAACTAATTGACCTTCCCAGGGCATTCCATGTGCCGGATATTCATATGAACAGGATCAGGTTTGAAAACGGAGCCGCAATGGTAAGCGACATCCGCGTTGCTGCAGGCGCACCCGACACCCGTAATCAACTGATCACAGAAGGCCGGCTTGTGACCTATGGAATATACTTCGATGTCAATAAAGATGTGGTTAAGCCGGAATCCTATGTAACATTGAAAGAAATAGCCGCAGCATTGAGTGAAAATCCAGATGTCCGCATAAAGATCATTGGCCATACAGACAGTGATGGCACCGATGACGCCAATCTTGACCTGTCAAAAAGAAGGACTGATTCCGTTAAAAACGAACTTGGGAAAACATTCGGCATTGACGCTTCAAGGATTGAGACTGAAGGGATGGGAGAAAGTTTACCTGTCGCTCCCAACGATACACCTGTGAGTAAAGCGTTGAACCGAAGGGTGGAATTTGTTAAATTAAAATAACAGATGACATCTCTACCTTCGTAGTTTATCATTAAAAGGGATGACTGCATCGTCCTTTCGAAAGATGTTGCCGACGGAGACCCGCAAAGCAGGCTCTGATGATTGATCATCGCTGAATTTCAAAGCCTATGATCCTCAGTCAGGACTCATAGAACCCGCCGGAGTTCAGGGAAGAATCGGTAAACTGCTTCCTCAATACTACCTCTCCTGGATAGCCTACAAAGGATCCCGGGCTCCGGTCATTACCCCTAAAATTACGAATTTTTTTGGTGAATGGCTCGGAGCAACATTTTTGAATCGGCCCCCGGGTATCCAAATCCCATACTGATTTTCAAAAGACTTAAAATGGAAATCAAACATAATTGCGCTTCAAATCGTTACCTTTTTTAATATTCTGATTTTCAAAAAAAATTTAAAAATTCAGATTTCCTTCAGAATTGTTATAAAATCAAAGCAGAATCTAATATTAAATTTGTACCTGGATAAAAATGCTTGATATGAAAACGAAGATACTAACGACTATTTTACTGCTCCTGATCTTTTTTACCACGCATGTGGCGGGGAATGTTTCCGGTACAATTTCGGGAAAAGTGATTGATGACGAGACCGGAGACCCGCTTGAGTATGTTTCGGTGGCGGTTTATGATGCAAAAAACGAATCCCTGATCACAGGGACCATCACAGATGCGGATGGCCAGTTTTCTATCAAGGGGATCACCCAGGGGGAGTATTACCTGGAAGTGACTTTCATCGGCTATGATAAGCGTGTAAAAAAAGAAATCGACATAGAAGCCGGACGGACAGAGGTTCAGGTCGGTGATATTGTTCTGCCCCGTTCAGCCGAACAGCTGGATGAAGTGCAGGTAGTGGCAGATGAAATGGGCGTTGAATATAAGATCGACAGGAAGGTGATCAATGTGAGTCAGCAGCTGACCGCTGCTTCAGGATCGGCGGTAGATATCCTTGAAAATGTACCTTCCATCACCGTGGATGTGGATGGCAATGTGGCCCTCCGGGGCAGTACCGGTTTCATGGTACTGATCGATGGCCGCCCTACGGTACTCGAGCCTTCCGAGGCCCTGCAGCAGATTCCGGCCAATACCATCGAAAATATCGAGATCATCACCAATCCTTCTGCCAAATACAATCCGGACGGGACAGCGGGGATCATCAATATCATAACCAAGAAGGATAAACTGAAAGGTCTTTCAGGTACCGCAAACCTCAACGGAGGGAACTATAGCCGTTATGGAGCCGGTATGTTACTGAATTACAGTAGGAAGAAATGGAATGTATTTTTTGGTGCAGACCTCAACCACGGCAGACGTCCAGGTATGTCATTCTCCGAAAGGACCACCACAAAAAATGATACGACCTTTTATACGGAATCAGATGGGGAGCGTAACAGGGAGCGCCATTTCTGGGTTATCAGGGGAGGACTGGGATATAACTTTACCGATCGTGATATTTTCAATATCGAGTTCAACTACGGTTATTTCATCTGGCAGAGTGCAACCATACAGGATTATACCGAATGGATTGAACCCGGCGACAGACTGAGCAATTATATAAGCCGGGAGTCCGGGATCAGGTCAGGTAACTTCTATTCTGTGAGTGCAAATTTCAGGCATGATTTTCAGAAAAAGGGGCATTTTCTCAGTGCGGATGTTTCCTACAGAAGCCGTGAAGGGGAGGATACTTCCACCAATCAGCTGATCGATTCGGATGATGAAATAGCGAGTGGGCAGATCAATACGGAGGATGGCCCTGGAAATGTATTGCAATTGAACTTGGATTATACCCTTCCGGTTGGTGAGAACAATAAATTCGAGGCAGGATATCAGAGCCGTATCGGGAACAGTGGTGATGCAACCTCCCTCTCTGTCTACAATCCTGAGAACGGTTTCTATGAGTTGCAGCCTGAATTTACGAATGAAACGAATTATAAAAGAGACATACATTCCCTTTATGGGATCTATGCCTCTGAATCGGAAAAATTCGGATACCAGGTAGGACTCCGGGGTGAATATACCTACCGGATCATTTCTTCCCTGGTCTATAACCAGGAGTTTGTCATCGACAGGTTGGATTATTTTCCTACCCTGCATACCTCCTATAAACTGCCATCCGAACAGCAGCTAATGGCCAGTTATTCCCGCAGGATCGAAAGACCCCGTGGATGGTGGCTCGAGCCGTTTATTACCTGGGAAGATGCTTTCAATGTCAGGCAGGGTAATCCGGACCTTCAGCCGGAATACATCGATGCCATGGAGCTGGGCTATATGAAAGGACTGGGGGAACATTCCCTCACTTTTGAGGGATATTACCGGATCACCAGCAATAAGGTTGAACGGATCCGGAGTGTTTATGATGACAACGTGATGATGGAACGGCCTGAAAATGTCGGTAAAGATTATGCCCTGGGAGGTGAACTTGTACTTAATCTTAACCTATTCAAGTGGTGGAAAGCGGATCTTTCCGGGAATTTTTACCAGTACAGACTGGAAGGCGCTGTTGAACAGCAGGTATTCGACCGGCAGAGTTTCAACTGGAACTCGAGACTGAGTAACACCTTCAGGTTCGGTAAAGGCACCCGCATCCAGTTGAATTCGAGGTATAACAGCGCTACCGTAACTGCCCAGGGAGAAAGAGGTGATTACTGGACCGCTGATCTTGCAGTAAGCCAGGAATTCCTGAATAAAAGTATGACGGCCATAGTTCAGGTTAGGGATATATTCGGGAATGTCGTTCGCGACGGATATGAATCCGGTCCGGATTTTTACTCCTATAGTGAATTTTACAACCTGGCTCCCCAGGTGGCTCTTACACTCAATTACAGATTCAATAACTTCAACAGGGACAGAAATGGTTCGGATGGTGAAGGCGGAGGAGGAGATGTTGGCGGTGAAGAGTTTTAATGGGCTCAACAGGTAAAGGTGAATTCCGTCAGATAATCCTGGCCTCGGCTTCGTGGCCAGGAAATTTCCACATCATTCATCCCTGCCAATCCGTTTTCTTTCGCTGATTACATGTTTCATGACTTCATGGAAGGGGGCTATCCAGTATTTATCCCTGTTTTCGGATAAATAGGAAAGCAATTCCTGGTGTGCTTCCCTGGTAACGCTGATGTATTGTCCGCCTACTCCATGAAAGGTAAAAACGCCTAGTCCGCCTGCCTGTTCAGCTTTTTCAATGTAACCAATCATTTCACTTCCTTTAATGCCTTCATACCCGCCACTGGGAACATTGAAGGGGTCAAGTGTTCTGAAATCCTCAACGATGCCTCTCCCACTCCCTCTGGCAGCGAAAAACAGGCCCGAAATTCTTAATGTATCGATGATAGATACACCGCCGAATTCGGTCTGGCCACAGGTATAGGCATAGGTTCGTTCCTTTTTCCCGTCAATGGCAAACAACAGGGTATTCATGACCTCGAGTTCACGAAGAAAACGGTCAACCGTATAATTTTCCGCGGCAAATTCGGGAGTAATAAAATCCAGTTTTTCCGAACATGGATGGAAGGCCGTGTGGTTCCCCAGTTCATGTCCTTTCAGGCTCGCCTGCCTCCATTCCCAGATCCTGTCAATCATGATATTGTCACCCTGAAGAAAAAAGGTACCCCGTAGACCGTACTGATTCAGATCCGGGATGGCAATATCCAGGTGGGTTTCCATCGCATCATCATAGGTTAGACATATGGCAGCTTTCGCTCCGTCCGGCCAGGATATTTTTTCCGGTTGAGCCGTTGATTGGGAGTGGATGTACAATAGGACAGCCAGGGCAATCAGTGTTTTTATTTTCATCGTCACCATTATACTTAAATCAGGACGAAAATTCATCAATCCTGATAAGGAAAACAAATATTACAAATTTTATGGCCAGAAGAAGCATAAAAAATACTATATTGTAACTCGGTTTTCGGACAATTCCTTAATTTTTTCTTGGTAAATAATTTTTCAGGACCTCGCGGAAACTGCATATTAAGAACCATGGGGTCCAAGTGATCAATCTTAAAATCTTATGTAATGAAAAAAATAAAAATTTTTATCCTGATCTTGCTGGTTCCCCTGCTGAATCTGTGTACAACCGTTGATGCCGGCCGCGATGCCGAAGTACTAAGAATCAATGACCAGGAATATTTTGAAATTCCCGGGTTGAATGTGATGGTATATCATGATTATTATGCGGTCGGACATCAGAGCGGGATCACCATCATTCAGAATGGAAGCCGTGTGGCAGCTAACGGTGACATCAGATTATATCCGATGGAAAGGCCTTTCCCTGAAAACGGGAAAAGGGTAGTTGACATGGAAAATAATACCATCAGCGTCAATGTATCCTATCCTGATTCCGTCAGACAGGGAACCCGGGACCCGCGGTACGGGTACCCGGATCTGAATGCCATATTTACAGTAAATGTAACCGGTGAGGGGAATTCCATCCGGATAACCGTTGACACGG
>JAGTVG010000076.1 GCA_018224645.1 Cyclobacteriaceae bacterium | reverse complement strand
CAGGAGTCGGCAAATAATTCCTGGTTGCCCTTAACACCGAAATGTACGCCCAGAAACCTGCCACTGCCCTCCACTCTGGGCATAAATTCATAATCTTCCCGCAGATATGTTGAATCCTGACGTTTATAATATGAATGGAAATAAAGCGTCAGATCATCATGTTTATCGCCAATGGTATAATCCACATCATAAAAAATGGAAGATTGCATCTTCCCGGTCTCATTGACAAGGATCATCTTCATGCCATCCCTGAAAGGCATCGGGACAAAACAGTTATAACTTCTGCCTTCTGGACTTGAAAATAAAGCAGTTTCGAAAGCAAACATTTTTCCCAACCCCATGCCGAAAAAATATCCGATTGGGGCGGAAACAGCTGGCTTGGATTGGCCATCCCAATAAAAATGCAGTGTGAGTCCCTGTTGCATTTCAGGATCCTTATCCTGAATGGTTATCCAGATCCTTCTGATTGTCCCGGTTGTTCCCGACGGCTCAGATGCCAGGAGAAGGGTATCACCGGGTCCCAGAGGTACACTGGGCCTGCCTTTCCTACTGTAATTATCCATGCCTCCCATGCCTTTTTCAGCACCCGGATTTTCAGGACTTGCCCATCGGGTCTGGATATCTTCTGGCATTTCATATATGGGCTGACCATTGAGGAAATCGCAAATAAGAATAAAAATCATGGAAAGGTAGAGATGTTTTTTCATAGTTTATATTTTAAAATTTAGGCTGGATGAATATAGGTTTTTATTCATAAAGTTGAAAAGTTGTTATGGATTAAGTGGGAAGTTAACCCGGAAAATTCATAAATTTTCACCCTGAAGGGGCTGTCCCGATATCATTCGACAAGGGTTAATTCCGTCACGTATTCTATTGAAAATGATTAAGATACATCCAGTTAGTATTCTGTTTTAAAAATAATTTATGCATTTATATATTTGTTTGCAGCCTTGTGCTGCGGTAGGAATAATCGGGGTTATATTGAAAACTGCGATGGACTTCCTCCACATCGCCAGGTACCTCATTGGATTTCAAGCCTGAATATTTAAAGAAAACTCAAATCCATCACATCCCCTAAAAACAGGGTGTTGATGGGATATCTGGCTCGTACGTCAAATATTGCATGTTTGATCCGGAGATCAATCCATCCCTATTTCTTTTTCAACAAGTCACGGATTTCAGTAAGCAATACTTCCTCCTTTGGTGGAATCGGCGGTGGCTCAGGTTTTGCCTCTTCCTTTCTCTTAAGGCTGTTCATGCCCTTGATTATCATAAATATGGCAAAGGCTATGATGGTGAAATCAATGGCTGTTTGTATGAATGCACCATAATTAATGGAAACAGCCTCAATGGTGTTTCCTAATTCGTCAACAGACCCATGTTTTAAAATTATCTTGAGTTCATTGAAATCAACACCACCAATCAGCAATCCGATTGGAGGCATGATAATATCATTGACCACCGATGTCACAATTCGGCCGAAGGCTAGACCGATAACAATACCGACAGCCATGTCGATTACATTGCCTTTCATGGCAAATTCTTTGAATTCTTTAATGAGTCCCATTTTTGATCAGGTTATTTGATGAAAATTATTTAAAAATTAAATAAAGGAAGTATTATGAATGACATATTAATTTTTAACTTTCTTTATCTTTTTATATTCCAGGGCCTGTAACATACCGGTCATAAGTTATAACTTACATTTTAAAAATCATCAGCTACATGGAAAATAAATTTTGCTTATATGAAGCAATTGTCTTGTGAAAATGAAAAAATTACTACCATGAAATATTTATTTTGAATTTCTCTCGATAATTTCAGCCTCATGAAATTCATTCTGTGTTTTATCACTAAACTGATGGACAACCATTCAGTTCCTAATAAGATGAGGCATTATTTTTTGATTGTTTTTATATCCGGTTAGGATTTTCACTGAACTTTGATAACCAGCCGGTTGAAGGTGCTACAACAACTGACTATATTTTCAGACTTCATTTGGTTGGGAATGGTAAATCCAGCCTGTGGTCCGGCAACCGTGGTCCGGCAACCGTGGTCTGACGACGAACCGTGGTCTGACGAAGGACCGTGGTCTGACGACGCAGTGTGGTCTGACGACCGACTGAGTTGGCAGTAAAATTTCCAGTAGGCACATTCAGGCCAATATGATCGGCATGACGGGAAATTTCCCTGCACAGACAGGCTGTCACCTTTGCACCAGATCCCTGATTCCGGTATCCGGGATGTGTGGAAATGTTGCCCAGGGCAGCTTCCCTGTATTCTTCAGAATAAACATGAATTCCGGCCAAACTTACGATCCTGCCGTTCATTCTGAAACCATAATACAATCCTGTATCAGGCATCCTTTCATTGACCCAATTATGCGGGGAACTTATCCGGTAAAGATCTAACAATTCATCCCGATCCTTCATTTCCAGTGGCGAAACCCCGGAAAAATTCATCTTTTCGATCTGTTTAAAATCTCTCAGGGCCATATTATGATGTAAACCGGAAGATTCCAGATAAAATTCACGATCCAGGATCTTACTGAAATACGGAGAGAGGTGAGCATTAAACTTTTCAGGCAATATGGGACTTGGCCGGATTTTATCCATCCCGCTCTCCAACTCAACAATGTGATTTAGACCCGACAAAACCGGCATCCGGATATCCTTATACATCAGAATGATCGAAAGGACTCTTTCTTCAGATTTAAAGGCAAACCACCTTGATTCAGGCCGGAAAAAATCATCAAGATCCCCGAGATTGTTCAGATGAAGGTATGGATCTTCCGGGAGATAATTCTCAATCAGCTTCTTATCATGAATTTCGGAAACCTTTATATCCATGACTATGGGGATATAAACAGAAAATATCAAGTAATTACCAGGGAATATGCCGGGAAAACACTTACACGGGATTTGTTTTCTGTTTCCCCCCCTTCGCCTTTTTCTCCTTTTTTAAAAAATCATCCACTTCGATGGCATCTAAAATATAGCTCCGTATAAGATCGGCATCGATTTCCTTTACATCATAAAAAGTCCTGATATATACCTGTTTACGATGACCTTTTTCAAGATAATTCAATCCATCACCCAGCAGATCACCCCGGCAAAAACCGAGCTGAACGCCATTCAGATTTACATTTCCCCAGGGGATACTGGATGGCCAGATAAAACAGATCCGTGAATGCCGGTAGTAAAAAGGGACATTATATGATAATTTTTCAATGCAATCCGGAATACATTCCAGCAGAATAATCCGAAGCTGGTCAACAATTTTCCGTTCATAATCCGGCAGATACCCAAGAAAATCCTCAACCGACTCGAATTTCACTTTTTGTATGGAGTGTTTATTTTTTTTCCGCATAAAATCATCTCTAAAGTCTTGAAAGAATGGCTCCCTGATTAATGGACCTTCCCTATCTCTGTTTAAAAATATAAATAAATACCTAAGTTACAAGCCGCAGGCAAGGTTATCTTTAACACATGAATTCCCGGGTATATTTACACCCGGTGGAAAACCGGCAAGATTTGAAAACCAGGCAGATAATAGTTTGGATGTATAATTCCACCCGGCGAAAAACAGGCCCGCCTGAAGATGAAATAAGGCCATATTACAATGGGAAACGTATTTCATTCATGCCCTTGGGGATGGTCATGGAAATTTATTATATTTAACAATCACTATTTTTTACCCATAGAATCATTTTATGCGAATTATTTATCCCATCACCGCGATCAGCATATTGATCTATCTCTGCACTTTCCCGTGTACCCTGGATGACAAGGATATTCCGGCAGTGTCAATTTTATATTGGAAAATTAAATGAACATATCCATGACAAAAACATGTTTTTTGATATTCATTCTTTTTATAAATGGAGTGATCGCTTGTCATTTCGATGAGTCTGTAAACGACCGGGTGAAGATCTATGAAGAATCCATCACGATCCCTACCTACCTGACCGGAGATCCGGAAACGAATCCTGTTTTTTATACCCCCAGGAATTATCAGGGTGCACAGCTTAGGGTATATCCCTATCCTTATATAAATAAGCTGACAGAAGAGAGGGTCGATAAGGTATATAAAGGGCTGTTTATTGAAAATAAATATGTCAGGATCTGCGTACTGCCAGAATTGGGTGGCAGACTCTATTCAGCCGTTGATAAAACGAACGGATATGATTTTGTTTACCGGAACCGGGTGATCAAACCTGCGTTGATCGGAATGGCAGGGGCCTGGATTTCGGGAGGTGTAGAATGGAACATCCCGCACCATCACCGTGTCTCTACCTTCATGCCGGTGGATTACAGACTGACAGAAAATCCGGATGGAAGCAAAACCATCTGGGTGGGTGAATTTGAAAAACGGAACCAGTCCCGCTGGATCACAGGGATGACCTTATATCCGGGGAAATCCTATATCAAGACGGATATCCGTCTATTCAATACCACCCCTTATGCCCAGAGTTTCCTGGCCTGGGCCAATACGGCCGTCCATGCCAACGAGGACTACCAGGTGGTTTTTCCCCCGGATGTTGAAAGAGCCGTCTTTCATTCAAAAGTAGAATTTGTAGATTTTCCTGTTGCCGATCAGTTCTACAGGGGCATTGATTTCAGGAACAATGTGGACGTAACCTGGTGGAAAAATACAACTTCGCCTACCTCTTTTTTCGCCTGGGATACAGAAATGGATTTTCTTGGCGGAATCGACCATGGCAAAAAAGCCGGAACCGTACTTGTGGGAGACCATAAGGTTTTTATCGGGAAAAAATTCTGGAACTGGGGAAATAATGATGTGGCCCGCCTATGGGATGAGATGCTTACTGAAGCCGATGGTCCATACCTTGAACTCATGATGGGTATGTATTCGGATAATCAACCGGATTACAGCTGGAACGATCCCCATGCTGCAAAAATGGGTACAATGTATTATATGCCCCTCAGGAAAATGACCTCCATAAAAAATGCGAACACGAAAATGGCAGTCAACCTGGATGTGGACGGGGATTCCCTGCTCATCGAATTGTCTGCATTTTCAGTGTTCCGGAAGGCAAAAATCGAGATCCTTAAGGGCGGGGAATTGTTTTATCAGGAAACCGTTGCCGTTGCACCTGATAATCCAGTTGAACGCAAAATTGAAGCTGAAAATAATGCCCGATACCTTGATTATGCAATCCGGGTTCTATCCGATGAAGGAAAAACCTTGATCGCCTATCATCCCCCGGCTCCCAAAAATGATCCGGTCCCACCTGTTTACAATAATCCGGAATCCCCGGCATTGATGAATGGCGCGGATCAACTTTACCTGGCCGGGTTGCGGCTTGAACAATTCGGTAACCCTGACTATAATCCGTTTTTATATTATCAGGAGGCCCTCCGGCTGGACCCGGATCATTTACTGGCCAATACCCGGTTGGGCATCCATTACCTTAAAAACAACCAGTATTTAAAGGCGGAAGAACATCTGGGAAAAGCAGCCGAAATGGTTACCGGGAATTATACCACTCCACTGCATGATGAACCCTTGTATAACCTCGGCATATTACATTTTATGAATGGCGAATATGGGCAGGCGCAGCAACTTCTTGAAAGGGTTGTCTGGAGGGAAGCATGGAAATCCCCTGCAGCTTATTATCTTGCCCTGATCAGCGCCCGGCAAGGGAGGGGAGAGGAAGCCATTACCATAATCAGAAATACCCTCGGTTCAGAAAACAGGAATGTCGAAAGTCTTGGCCTGCTCGTTTCACTTCTCCGCAAATCAGGGGATTTTCAAGAGGCCGGTAAAACCCTGCAAATCCTGATGGAACTGGATCCGCTTAACCTTTGGGGAATCCATGAAGGTTATCTGCTCCAGGAATCAGGAAACCTGAAGCAGGATGTTCATATTTCCAGGGAAGTATTTACAGAAATTTTCCGGGATGAACCGGATAATTATCTCGAGATTGCAGCGCGATACAGCCAGTGCGGACTTCATGAGGAAGCCCGTGACCTGCTGGAGATCGCCAGGGAAAAGGTCCCGGATTCCCACCAGAATTTTCCACTTATTCAGTATTACCAGGCCTATATCCTCAAGGAATTGGGAGACCCTGAAAAATCTGCCCGGTTATACAGCGAAGCAGCAACAAGTCCCGGGAAAAATTGTTTCCCCTATGGACAGTTTACAGAAAAAGTCTTATTATCTGCCCTTGAAGAGACCCCGGGAGATCCGTCAGCACATTATTATCTGGGCAATCTTTATGGGGACTCCCAGCCGCAAAAAGCGGTTCATCACTGGCTGAGATCCATTGCTGCAGCCCCGGGAAACGCAGCTGCTTACAGGAACATCGCTTTTATTAAGGCAAATATCCTGAATGAGACCGATACGGCTGTTATCTGTATAAAAAAAGCCATCGAATTTGATCCTGAGGATCCTCTCTACCTGATTGAGGCGGATCAGTACTATGCTTATCTTGGTTTTGATCCCTCAGTCCGCCTCCAACAGTTGAACGATCATCTTGAAACTGCAAAAAAAGCGGACCGCGCTGATCTGAGAAGGATCAAGCTTAATAATTATACAGGGAATTATGAGGAAGCCATCAACTCGTTGAAACAACGGAATTTCCATATTGAAGAGATCACCGATATCAACCCACACACTGAATGGACCGATGCCCATCTGCAGAAAGGACTGGATCTGATGCAAAAAGAAGAATTTAAGGCGGCCATTGAAGCCTTAATGCAAATATTCGAATTTCCCAGGAACCTTGAAATTGCCCGTGACTCCCGTACGGGTATCGCCAACTACTGGATTGCAAGATGTTATGAAAAAATGGGGAATTCCGGAGAAGCTGATAAATGTGACAATAAAATGACCGCTTTCGAAACCCAGGAAGGCTGGGGTGGTGAAAAATTGCCGCTGATCGATTTTTATGCCGGGTTATCCTTTGAAAAAACCGGGAATACCGGTGAGGCAAACCGGATATACAGAAGGCTTCTTGAAAGATCAGATGAGATGCTGAAGGCAAAACCGCATGGTGCACTGGATCTCAGATCAATAAAAGTCCGGCAGGAATTAAAGAACCAGCCTGCTGAAGCATATCTTGTCAGGGGATTGGCTTATTGGGGACTGAAAGAATTGAACAAAGCCCGGGAGTCCTTCCGCAAGGCACTGGAGATTCAACCCGATCTCCTGGATGCGAAACTATTTGCTGATCATAAATTGCCTCTGCAGGGAAAAAATGTACGGAAATCCAGTATTAAACTGGTCAGCCATGAATAGGATAATTATTTATCTGTTCATTTTTCTCATTTCATATTTACCATTATCAGGACAAATCGTTCCTGTTTCGACACAGGATTCTATAGCGGGTCATCCGGTTCATACATATCCCGGGGAGGGGGTGCTGTCATGGTATCTTCCTGAAATTCCCGGGGCCGGATATGAGCATGTTATCCGGCTTGCATCCGTGTTTATGAAGGATGATGTACCCATTGAACCGACAACCGGTGAAAAACTGTATTTCGTTACCTGCTGTTTTCAGGGGCCGCATATGCAGGAGAGTCCGAATGCGTTGGGGGGGATCCCGCCCGAGGATTGGATGCATAATCCTGCATGTGTATTTGCAGGTTCCGTTCACAGCCTGGCACTTGGGTACCGGGTATATTCAGGGGATAATGATTATCTGTACCTGGTATGGGAAATGCTTGATTATCAGCTTCAAAACGGAACAACCCCGGCGGGATGGATCTGGGAACGGGTGCCATATGCTAGTGCCGATCCGTTTGAGCGGATCTATAGCGGCGCCACCCGGTGGGAGCATGACGGAATACGGGGTGATGGACTGCATAGGATCGAATCGGATAAGGTAGGTGAACTGGGATATGGTTACCTGCTTTTTTACGAAATTACAGGAGAAGAAAAATACCTGAATGCCGCCATCGACTGTGCGGATGCACTTGCAGAACATGTCAGGGATGTCCTGAATGACGATTCGCCATTTGCAGAAACCCGTACCAATAAGTCACCCTGGCCATTCCGCCTCAATGCGCGCACCGGAGTGATCATTGATGAATACTGTTCCAACGTGGTCGAACCCGTCAAATTGTTTGACGAACCTGGTCAGGTTGACATTCGCTTCTCCCATTCAGTCCGGAAGGCCGTATATGCCACACATGTAGAATCAGATATTGAGGAAATCCAGGCAGAAGGGAAGGGGATTACTTTTGGGTTGAATCAGCATCAGCTTAAAACCTTCCGATTATGGCTGAAATAGGTATAACCGGATGGGTATATCGTCGAATTATGTTTATCAATGATTGATGAATCCATAATAATATAGCAAAAGTTGCCGGGGAAGGAGTTATCCCGGCTTTATGCCAGATCGGGTGAACCGGCAGGATATCCCGGATCTTGAATTATGAAAATTTTCCATGTTAACAACTTAACATACAAATACGACCATGATTTTTGCTGAAAAACTTATCATGAATGCGATGAAGGAAGCATCCAAAATCCTGATGGATGGATTTGGCGGGTTCATCAAAGGTACGCTGAAAGAAAATCAAAGCAGTATCGTCACCGAAATGGATGTGGCGGCCGAAAGGAAAATCGCTCATCTCATCAGCCGGAAGTATCCCGACCACAGCATCATCGGGGAGGAGAAGGGTGCTGTCCTGACCGGATCGGAATATACCTGGATCATCGATCCTATCGATGGCACTTCCAATTACGCTGCAGGCATTCCCTGGTTTGGAATTTTACTGGCAGTCCTCCGGCATGACCAGCCAATGGCTGCAGGAGCCTATCTGCCATTTTATGACCAGATGTATTACGCGGAAAGGGGAAAGGGGGCCTTCCGTAATGGTAAACCCATTCGTGTTTCCGGGGAGCAGAATTTAAAAAATGTTTTGATAGCCTATGCCACGGACTTTTCTGAGGATGCAAAAAAAACCCGGATGGAAACGGATATACTGCACGACATGATCAAAAATGTCAGGAACATACGTGGAACCAATTCCCTGATCGATTTCTGCTATGTGGCTGATGGCAGGCTTGGCGCGGCGATCAATTATAACTGCAAAATCTGGGATATCGCTGCTTTGTACCTCATCATCCATGAGGCTGGAGGAAAAATGACGGATTTGAATGGAAGGGACATAGAATTTGACCTGAATGTTGAAAATTACCTTAAAAATTACCAGGTAGTGGGGGCTGCAGATAATCTTCATGAACCAGTCATCCGGATCATAGGTCAACATTTTTAATCATAATGCATCTGAATATTATATTGATATCCTTAAATGAAAATGGTCATTTTGATCCTGCCCTGGCTGAAATCACTACATATTATTTTTATGAAAAACCCGATCGAAAACAGTGGTAAGGTTTCATGTATGGATGATTAAAAGGCATAATAAATGGGTTATTAATGCACAAATTTTTTATACAGGTTATTGTCCTGAAAAATTTTCAAAATCTTCTGTAAAATAAAAACACAATTGAAATTATTCATGAACAGATTTTTAACCGCCGGCCTCGTATTTATATTGCTAAATTCAGGATGTATGGAACAACCAGGGGATGCCCTCAACGATCCTTCAGAAATTCTTTTGATGAAAAAGAAAATTGATCTTGAACAGTCAGACGTATTATTCAGGAAGGAAACATTCAATCCGCAGGACCTTTCCCTTTTTACCTTTCATCACAGCGAGTGGACGGTGGAAGATGGCTGGCTGGTAGGAAAAAATCCTGGAAACCACCCCGGAATGGCCATTCTGAAACAGGATTTCAGCGGAAATGTGCTGGTTGAATTCCTGGCACAGACCATCAGTCCCAGTACCCATGACATCAATGTGATGTGGAACGGAGAATGGATCGATTCCATTGATCAGCGGGGGACAGCCTATGTCGCGGGGCTGGAAGGCTGGTGGACGGGAAAAGTTGGGATTGAAAAATCGCCTGATTACAATTTAATGCTCGGTACGCCATTGTTTGATTTTCAGCCCGGCAAAATTTATAAAATACAGGCCGGTTCCATTGAAGGGCATTGTTTTATCCTGGCCGACGGGAAACTGCTCCTGGAGGGAATGGACCCGGATCCCATCGATCATCAGCGGTATACAAGGATCGGATTCGAGGCTTATTCGAGCCATATACGACTGAAAAATGTGGTAATCAGGCGCTTAAACTGGAAACACGTGGATATGCACTATGATCCGGAATTTTAACAGAAACAGGAATGAGAATTGAATGACCGTACTTCATCAGGCCTGAATAAGAAATGAAACCCATGAAAAAAGTCTTTAGTTTAGTATTAGTGTTCATCCTGGTTTCCTTCACGCTGAAGGCCCAGACTGTATATTATGACCAATCAAGGGAAGGTTTCCTCGTCTTCCATAAGATCCGTACCGACAGCGGAGGAAATATCCTGCCGTGGTACCATGAGGATCCGGGAATTTCCTATGATCATGTGATCGGGCTTGTCTGGGGTTTCTGGAACAGCATGCGGAGGGACGTAAACGGATTGCCCTATTACATGAACCACCAGGTGTGGCGACCGGAAAATGATCCCAGGGGTCTCGGCGGAGACCAGCTGAACATGGCTCTTTCGTCCTGGCGCTTGTTGTACATGTATACCGGGAATGAGGCAGTCAGGGAAAATATGAAATTCATTGCGGATTATTATCTTACCCATTCGCTTTCACCGCCGGATGCAGCATGGCCGGATATCCCGTTCCCGTACAATACCCTGACCTATTCAGGGTATTATGATGGGGATATGGTCATCGGGAAGGATTATGCACAGCCAGACAAGGCGGGAAATTTTGGTAATGAACTGATACATTTGTACAAGATCACGGGGAAGGAAAATTATTTAAAAGCGGCCGTCGCTATCGCAAATACACTTGCAGGTCAAACCCGGGAAGGTGATGCTGACCATTCACCGCTGCCCTTCAAAGTGAATGTATTCACGGGGGAGATTGGAATTCTGAAAAGCAACCGGGGGGATGGTTCTGTTGCAGGAAAGTCCTCTTACACAACCAACTGGGTTGGTACGCTTCAGCTCTGGACGGATCTTATCCTCATGGAACAGGGAAATATTGGAGAATACCGGACGGCTTCTCTAATGGTCCTGGCATGGATGAAGGCATACCCGCTGAAAACAAATAAATGGGGTCCTTTTTTCGAGGATATCCCGGGATGGTCCGATACCCAGATCAACGCGGTAACCTTCGCACGGTATATGATGCTCAACCCGGATCTTTTCCCGGACTGGGAAACAGCAGTAAGGGGGATTCTTGATTGGGTCTATGAAAAGCTCGGGAACAGTCAATGGGCTGAATATGGCGTAAAGGTGGTCAATGAGCAGACAGTTTATTTGACGCCAGGGAACAGCCATACTTCCCGTCAGGCGGCAGCGGAATTATTGTATGCATCACTCACCGGCGATCAGCGGATGAAGGAAAATGCAGTAAGGCAGCTTAACTGGGCTACGTATATGGTGGATATGGATGGGAAAAACTGTTATCCAAGGGATGAAGTCTGGCTGACGGATGGTTATGGGGATTATGTCCGGCATTTTATCAGAGCCATGGCAGCCGAACCATCACTGGCACCTTCAGGAGCCGACCATATCCTGCATTCAACATCCATGGTGATCCAGGCGGATTATGCTCCTGATCTGAATAAGAGGCTGGGAGGCAGGATCCCTGAGGAGGAACTTGATGCGGTCAGGATCGTTTACCGGACATTTGATGCTCAGTCAACGGAAACCATCCGGATGAAAACAAAACCGGCAAAAGTGACCCTGTGGAATGAAAAAATCCCTGAACGGATGGATCTGAATTCAGAAGGCTGGACCTGGCAGGAAATGAATAGCGGAGGACTTCTTAAAGTACGTCATGATAACGGGAATATGATTAAAATCTACAGTGAATGATTATGAAACATTTCATGCCGATCCTGACAGGACTTTTATTGCTCCTGAATTTCAAATCCAGTTCACAGCAGATCGATTATAAAGGATTTCCCCAATGGGGCTGGCAGAAGGAAGGAAATACCGAATACTACCTGTATACACCGGAAAATTTGCTCCCGGATCGGAAATATCCCGTGGCAGTATTCCTTCATGGTTGCTGCGGTGAAGACGATCATGCCACCCTGAGGAATGCCGTTGATCAGCATGAAGTATGGGCTCCGTTTATTTTTAAAGGTCTGGACCAGTTTTTCCTGTTTTATGCAGGGATCATTTATCCCCACCGGCCTATGGAATACCGGAAGATGGGACATGATCATCCCTGGGTTCATGATGTGAAGTGGGAAAATGAGGGAGCCTTTTCCATTGTAAAGCCATGTATTCATGCATGAATGAACCGGTTTTCTATGAATAAGAAAAATTTTAATCAATTATTGGGTCTGCTGGCCATTTCAGCTTTGACTGGCTTTTTTTCCTGTTCTTCCCGAGACCAAACCTCCATCAAATCGCCTGATGGCCGGATTGAAGTTACCCTCAAGACCAGTGGTGGGAGTACCAATGACCTGCTGACCTATGATGTGGTATTTAATGACCGTTTGATCCTTGAAAAAAGCCCCCTGGGATTTGAATTTCCGGATAGTCTATTGCTGGCAAATCCATTTTCGATCCTGGGGGTTGAGGATACCCTGATCAGTGAAGATTACATGATGCCGTTTGGGAAATCCACAAGGATCAGTAGTCTGAGCAACCAGCAGACCGTCTTTCTTGCAAACGCACAGGGCCACAGGCTGGATTTGATTTTCAGGGTATTTAATGATGGTCTGGGATTCAGGTATTTTTTTCCCGATCAGGATATTTATGACAACAGCATTGGATCAGAACTTTTCAGGGAAATTACGGTTGCATGGGATGAGACCAGGGTACTGCATGCCAGGGTGGGCGATTATATATCGGTTGCCAGAAGGAAAAATTCCGAATGGTTTATCGGATCGATCACCGACTGGACGCCCCGGGAGCTGGAAATATCCCTGGATTTCATGGCTAATGGTGATTACATCGTGGAAATGTATGCTGATGCTCCGGATTCGAACCAGGACCCCCGGAAAGCTGACCGGTCTTATTTCACGATAAAAAATACGGATACGCTGAAGATTAGATTGGCTTCCGGCGGCGGAAATGTAATCCGCATAACTCCGGAAGAGGGAAAACTCATGCCATGACTCCAGGTCATGGCATGAGTTTTCCCTCCGGCTTACTGACATTCTTTTTCTGTTGATTTTTTAAAACGACCTTATAAAGGTCATGACGCCGGTCCTTCAGGTTACAGACCGAACCCTGGTTATGCAATTCCTGAAGCAGGTTCAGGTTGACATCAACGATCAGGGTCATTTCGGTATTTGGGGTTGCCTCTGCTTTGATGCCATTGTATGGGAAGGCAAAATCGGAAGGAGTAAATACTGCCGACTGGGCATACTGTATATCCATATTGGATACCTTGGGGAGATTTCCAACACAACCGGAGATGGCCACATAACACTCATTTTCAATGGCCCGGGCCTGCGCGCAATGCCGCACCCGGGTATAGCCATTCTGTGTATCCGTCTGAAACGGGATGAAGAGGATCTGCATTCCCTGGTCGGCAAGTATCCTTGTAACTTCCGGAAATTCAACATCATAACAGATCAGGATACCAATCTTGCCTGAATCCGTATCAAATGTCCGAAGTACGTCGCCTCCAACCATACCCCAGGCACTGACTTCACTGGGAGAGATATGAAGTTTTTCAAACCGTTCCCAGCTCCCATCCCGCCGGCATAAATAACCCACGTTGTACAACTTTGCATTTCTGACATAAGGCATACTGCCTGTAATGATATTCACATTATAAGAAACGGCAAATTCGGTAAATTTATCACGTATCTGGTCGGTAAATTCGGCTAATTTCCGGATGGCTTCAGGTTCAGGTAAATGATTGTAAGCTGCCATTAGCGAAGCATTAAAAAATTCAGGGAATAGAAGAAAGTCGGAATGGTATCTGCTCACTGCATCAATAAAATAATCAATTGTATCGTAAAGCCCTTCCAGCGTTGAGATAGACCGCATCTGCCACTGCACAAGCCCCAGCCTTACCACCTCCTTTTCCAGTTCAAGGAATTTTGCTTCTTCCTGAAAATAAATATTGTTCCATTCGATCAGGCATGCATATTCCATCGATGAACTGTCACCCCTGAGATAGTTTTTAAGTACTTTTTTAACATGAAAATCATTGGCCATCTGGAAGGAAAGGACAGCGTCGAATAATTCCTTGTGCTGGACCTTGAAAATATATTCCTTGGGTGTCATGGAATCCGCATATTCACGGTATCCTGGAAGACGACCGCCTGCAACTATGGCCCTGAGGTTTAGATGTTCACAAAGTTCCTTCCGTGCATCATACAATCTTCTTCCCAGGCGCATATTCCGGTATTCAGGATGGATGAAAATGTCGATGCCGTATAATACATCGCCCTTTGGATTATGCGTGGAAAAGGTATAATTCCCGGTGATCTGTTTATAGGTATGGGTATCCCCGAATTTTTTATAATCGATGATCAATGCCAGGGCAAAAGCCACTGCCTTTCCATTCACCTCCACACAAAACTGGCCTTCTGGAAACAGTTTTAATAATCTTTCGATTTCCTCTTCCTTCCATTCCGGCTGATGAACATCGGAATATGCCTTCATGGAGGATTCTTTAAGGTCGCGGTAATCCTCAGTTTGAAGATTCCGTAGTTGTACATTCAATTCCATATATACGAATATACTAAATCCGGAAAAAAAATATTCCGGTCGCCAAGGAGGGGACAATCGCCTGGCTTTCATGGCATGAGTTTACTCTTTTACGTAAATCGCTTGATTTTTAAGGCTTAAGGCGTTGGGGTTGCCGGGTGATTTAATTTCGTCTACGAATCCCGGCCACTCTGGAAATCTGCCGCACCTGACCGGCAAAACCGGGCGAATGTTGGGAAAGTGCCGACGAACCCGGGCGACCTTTCGTAATTCATGTTTACGGGTTGCCGTCATGCGGAAAACCAACGCACAATGCCCGCGAACCGGGGGACAATTGGCAGATTTCCCCCTGTAATTTACTTTTTTAAAATCTTTTCTGCATTTTTATGATATACCTTCTCCAGGACTTCCGCGGGCAGATCGAGCCCGTTCAGCGCCCAGTGATAACCAAACCGTTCATGCGCATAAAAATGTTCGTCGGCCGTCTCGAGGATCCTGTAGGTGAGCCGGTACATACTCCTGTCAATACCCATGTCCGTACCATAAACGATCCGTTCCTGGTACCTGATGAAAAATTCGCGGGTAGCCCGTGGAATGGGTGCCAGTTCCGCATATCTTGCCCCGATATCGATAAATAAATTTGGATTCCGGTCGAGCAGCCCCCCGACGATCGACAGATCATAGCAGCAATTGGCGAGATGACAGGCCACAAAAGTCGTTTTCTTATTCTGTTTTACCGTATTTTCGAGTATCCTGATCATGCCCGCATGGTCCACGATATCCGGCTGATTATCCAGCCGCCATTCATAGGCGTTCATCAATCCGTCATTGGAAGCATCCATCTTTTCATACATCCACTTGGGATCGGCCACATGAATGTTGACCGGCATACCCAGTTCAGCACATGCACTGAAAAGCGGGATCATCCTGGGATCATCCGAATGCATTCCCCAGGCAGCAGGTTCGCAGTAAAACAATCCTTTTCCCTTATCGCCCAGTTCTCCCACACCTTTGGCTCCCATATGATGGCATCTTTTCAATTCCTTGATGGCATTTTCCGGAAACCCCGGCTGATCATATCCGCTGTAATCGATGCCGCACCACAACTCAAAACGGTCTGGATATTTGCCAAACAATCCGGCAAGGGAATCAAACTGATCTCCATGTGCATAGGTCATGACAATACTCTTTTGAAGGCCCACATCATCCATGATCCTGATCCAGTCCTCAATGTCTTCCGCAGACCTGGCGTAGGGATGGGTATGCATATCGATCACCGGGAACATGGGCTTATTTACCTCTGTTTTTTGGATATTATAGATACTTACCGGCCGGTAATCCTTCAGCAGGATGTTTTCAGGATTATTCTGGCTAAGAACCGGATGAAAAATCAGGGCCAGGAGCAGGACTAATACAATTCGCATATTTTTTTTGTTTCAATTTAACAGGTTAACTTTCAAGAATAAATGAAACCAGGGTAATTTTTTTTATTTTTACCGGGGATAAACCTGTTTTTGAATGGCCAGAATTTATTATATAGGTGATTGGGCGGTGCTGAATGGGCCTGTTTTTGCGGAGTCGCCTTTTAATTTCGGATATAAAGGCATAGAAATCTACAATTACGGCAAGTGGTTAAAGAATGCCATGGAATCCTCCCGCAAACATGAGGTGAATTCAGTCCCCTCCTGGGATTTTTATAAGTTGGGTCCGGGTGAATATGAAAAGATCCTGGACACCTACGATATCATCATTTTCAGCGATGTGGAAGCTAAATTATTTCAACTGGCCCCCGGTTTTTTTGATCATGAAAAATTCGGCAGGGAGATCCTGACCTTTCCGGACAGGATCAGGCTGACCATTGATGCGGTAAAAGCAGGAAAGTCGGTTATGTTCATGGGAGGATGGCTTTCTTTCAACGGTGAAATGGGAAAGGGAGGATGGGGCCGTACCCGGCTTAAGGAGATCCTTCCGGTGGAATGCCTGGAATTCGAGGATCTTGTTGAAAGTACCGAGGGTTATACATCCTCGGTTCAGGAAAACTGGGTCAAAAAATTCAAGAATATCGATTTTGCTTCCATTCCACCTATCCTGGGATATAATAAAACCATTCCCAGGGAAGGATTCGATGTCGTGCTTGAGATCAGGGAAACCGGTGATCCCCTGCTTGCCGTTGGCGATGTCGGGAAAGGGAAAGTGCTGGCCTATATGAGTGATCCGGCGCCCCACTGGGGATGTAATTTTGTTTTCTGGAAGCATTATAACCAGTTCTGGTTGAATTGTGTTGATCTGATCAATTAATTAAATTATTAAACTTCGTTTTGTGAATAAAATAAGTACAGTCATTTTCGATATGGATGGTGTGCTGGTGAACAGCGAGCCCGTTCATCAACGCCTGGAAAAGGAAATGTATGAAGAACTGGGCCTGAACCTTACCTACGAGGAACAGCAGTCCTTCGTCGGGATGTCGGCCATGGATTCGTGGATGTTTGTGGTCACCAAGTACAAATTGTTGCACAAACCGGAAGAACTCCTGGTAAAAGGCAGGGAGAAATACCTGAAAGTACTTCTGGATACTGATGAAGTCAAACTGATGGAAGGAGCATGGGATCTCATTGACCGGCTGGAAAACTTCTATCATTTATTGCTCGCTTCTTCCGCCACTTCCGTGACCATCAATGAAGTATTGGGAAAATTCAATCTCCGGGATAAATTCCCGCTGTATATCGGAGGGGATATGGTAAACGCATCGAAACCCAATCCTGAAATATTTCTCAAAATTGCAGAACAGGCGGCTGTGGATCCCGGAGAATGTGTAGTCATCGAAGATGCCAGGCATGGTGTGAGCGCTGCCAAAAGCGCCGGGATGATGGCCATTGGATTTCAGAACCATCATTCAGGCACACAGAACCTGGAAAATGCGGATATTGTGGTGGATGGACTGGAGGAAATTACCGTTGAATTGATACAGCAGCTGTAATACTGGAACGAAACCATTTAATTTTTTTATCATGAGCTCAGGAAAAATATTCACCTTTTTGATTTGTTTAGTTTTTTCATGCCGCCAGAATCCCGGGATGCTCCCGCTATTTGAACATCATACGGTTAGCACGGATTTTACGGAAAACCTTGAAAGTAACCGTTATGGTACGCCTGCCATGGCAGACTTCGATAATGACGGCGATCTTGATTTCGGAATGTCAACTGCCGGAAATGAGGTCTACTGGTTTGAGTTCCTTGGGAATTATCAATGGGAAAAACATACCGCCGGTCAGATCCCGACATTGCAGTTGGGGGGAGGAGCCAGGGATATTGATGCAGACGGCTGGCAGGATATGGTCATGGGAGGTTACTGGTTCCGGAATTCCCAGGATCCCGGGCATACAGAATTTATCCGGTACCGGTACGACAGCACGATAGACCGGGAGATCCATGATCTAGTCTTCAGCGATTTGAACGGGGATGGAAAGGAAGACCTTGTCGTACTGGGTGATAAGGAAGGTTGTTTCTGGTACGATATTCCAGAAGATCCATTGACCGATATGATCTGGACAAAAAATATGATTACGATGGATGTGCTGGACACGGTTTCTGATATCCATGGAGGTTTTTTCCCGGGCGGCATCGGGGATATCGATGGTGACGGTGCCCCTGATATCGTCATGCCGAACCGGTGGTATCAGAATGACGGAACCGGGCTGGTATGGACAAGAAAGTTCCTTCCCTATGGAAGCGGCGGTTATTGGGGATTATCGTCACGAAGCTGGGTGATCGACATGGACCGGGACGGGGATAACGATATTGTGATGGTGGGATGTGATCAGAAGGATTCCAGGGCTGCCTGGCTCGAAAATCGTGGTGAAACGGAATATTTTCAATTCATTGTTCATTTATTGCCTTTTTCAGCCCCGGGACGGCGGGGTTCATTCCATTCGTTGTGGGTAGCTGATTTTGATATGGATGGGGACGCGGATATTTTTACGATCGACCAGGAGGATTCTGCCATATTGCCTGAAGGAGGGCCGGTTCGTGGATATGTATGGGAGAATCTCGACGGAAAAGGGAGAAATTTTGCAGAACGGGTTGTTCTGGATAAGAACATCGGGGGGCATGATGTATTATTCGGGGATGTGGATGGGGACGGGGACCTCGACGCCTATTTTAAGGTATGGGCGAATGATAAAAACAATGCCTACGGCGGGAATCCCCATGTGGATTACCTGGAAAACCAGACTGTGAAGAATGATGATTGAGGTTCCACCGGATTATTGGATCACTGGATCACTGGAATGTGGAATCAGGGATCATGAAGGAAGAATTATGAATTGCCAGGAGCGTCCGAAAATTTACCATCAGCGTTCCTGACTGAATAACTCAAAACGCCAATACACATAATAACCATATAATGATGAATGAAAAATTTAAATTGATCACAGGATTCAGACTGCTTATCAGCAGTGTTCTTGTCCTTTTTTTCTTTGATTCCTGTGCCCAGAACAAGGATATCCGGCTCATCGTCCGTGCCGATGATATTGGCGCCGCCCATTCCATCAATGAGGCATGTATCGAGGTGTACAAAAACGGCATTGCCCGTTCAGTAGAGATAATGGTTCCGTGCCCATGGTATCCCGAGGCTGTTAAAATGCTGAAGGATGTACCTGGTTACGATGTGGGTATCCATCTCACCATGACGAGTGAATGGGAGAATGTGAAGTGGGGCCCGGTATCCCATGCTCCCAGCCTCACCGATGAAAACGGCTATTTTTATCCCACTTACTGGGCAGGTGAAAATTTTACGGAAGCACAGACACTTACACACAATAACTGGTCACCGGAGGAGGTGGAACAGGAATTAAGGGCCCAGATCGAAAAAGCCCTCGCGGATCTTCCCGGCCGTATCAGTCATATGGGCATCCACATGGGAGGAGCCGGTGCAGATCCCAGGATTGCTGAAATCCAGGCAAAACTGGCGGAAGAGTATGGTTTGATAACCAGCCTGGAACCTTTTGGGGTACAAAGTTTCGATGGATTTAAAGGCGCCAGGGAAGGCCGTGAGATGACAGAAAATCTGCTGGAAGGTTTGGAAAACCTCAAGCCGGGCAACTATCTTTTTATCGATCATCCGGCATATGACACACCGGAAATCCAGGCTTTGGGACATAAAGGATATATGAATGTTGCGGAAAACCGGGATGGGGTTACGAAAGCCTGGACGGATCCCCGTGTGAAAGATGTGATAAGCCGGCGCGGTATTCAGCTGATCAGTTACGCGGATCTGATAAAAAGCCAATCAACGAAATGAATCCGCCCCTCAAATATTACCCGCTTCTTTTCCTGATGATTACCCTTTTAAATTTCGGGTGCAGGGATAAAATAACCTATGATATCATCCTGAGAAATGGCACCATCGTCGATGGAAGCGGTAAGGAAGCCTTTACCGGTGACCTGGCAATTTCTGGAGATACCATTGCTGAAATAGGCGACCTCAGCCGCTATACG
This sequence comes from Cyclobacteriaceae bacterium, assembly GCA_018224645.1. Lineage (GTDB taxonomy): Bacteria > Bacteroidota > Bacteroidia > Cytophagales > Cyclobacteriaceae > JAGTVG01. Next base: position 1,743 of record JAGTVG010000076.1, on the reverse strand, counting down.
GGTGTGCAGGAATTCGATATCGGGGGATCTGTGATCGCCCCCGGATTCATCAATATGCTGAGTTGGGCCAATGAATCTCTGATCGAGGACGGCCGGTCCCAGGGAGATATCAGGCAGGGGGTAACCCTGGAGGTTTTGGGAGAGGGAATATCCATGGGACCGATGAATGAAATCATGAAAAAGGAATTGAAGGTAGAACAGCAGGATATCCTTTATGATATCCAATGGACTACACTAGGAGAATATCTTGAGTTCCTGGAAAATAAAGGAATTTCGACTAACATTGCGTCCTTTGTTGGCAACGGAACCCTTCGACAGTATGTGATGGGATATGAGACACGTTCTCCGTCTGGTGAAGAACTGGATAGGATGAAGGCTCTCCTGACAGAGGCCATGGAAGAGGGGGCAGTGGGCATGTCATCATCACTTATTTATGTGCCAAGCGGACATGCAAAAACAGAAGAGTTGATTGAACTCGCACAAGTCGTGGCCGGGTATGATGGTTTATACATCTCGCATATCCGTGATGAGGAAGACCTTTTATTGACAGCCATTGATGAATTAATTACCGTCGCCCGTGAAGCCGGGGTGAGGTCGGAAATATATCATTTTAAGGCTTCGGGTGTGGATAACTGGCATTTACTCGATTCAGCCATTCTCATGGTTGACAAGGCGAGAAGGGAAGGCCTGCAGGTGACCGCCGATATGTACACTTACAATGCAAGTTCAACCGGCCTGAACATTGGTCTCCCCGGGTGGGCCAGGGCAGGGGGACATGAAGCTACCATGCGATTCATTGCCAATCCGGAAACGAGGGCAAGGATGATCCGCGAAAATAAATTCCATGTCACGCCGGATAAAATACTGCTTGTCGGGTTTAAGAATGAAGATCTAAGGCATTTAACAGGTAAGACCTTGGCCGAAGTATGTGAGGAAAGGCGGATTAGCCCGGGTGAAGCAGTGGTCGATCTAATCCGGGAAGATGACAGCCGGATCCAGGTGGTTTATTTTTCAATGTCAGAGGAAAACATAGCGAAAAAAATAGCCCTCCCCTGGATGAGTTTCTGTTCCGATGCCGGATCCTATTCGAATGAAGGTGTATTCCTGAAACAGAGCACACATCCCAGGGCTTATGGATCTTTCGCCAGACTGCTGGGAAGGTATGTACGGGAAGAACAGATCATTTCCCTGGAGGAGGCCGTCAGGAAACTGACCTCCTTCCCGGCGGATAACCTGAAGATCAGGAACAGAGGTCTGCTTAGGAAAGGATATTATGCCGATGTTGTGGTTTTTGATCCGGAAAATATACAGGACCATGCTACTTTCAATGAACCACATCAGTATGCTACAGGGATGATCCATGTCTGGGTAAATGGGGAACAGGTGTTGAAGGATGGGGACCATACCGGTGCATTACCCGGCAGGGTAGTCCGCGGTCCGGGATGGAATAAAAACCCCTGAACAACAATGAAGATGGGATGATCTTAAAAGGTACAGGTCTTGCCATAACGGTGTTGTTATTTTTATACGGATACTGTCAACATACGCAGTTCCGGGAATAGGGAAAATTTGGCTGTTTCAGACATTTATGACCTGTTGACCCCTGCAGATTCCAAATAATTTCGAATCTCTTGATGGAATATCACTATAAAATTATTAAATTTCAAACACAGGAGGCTGTCTCAAAAGTGTCATTTCGATCCCGCCTGTGGCGGGAAGAAAACTGAAAAAGTATATACAAGT
>JAGTVG010000075.1 GCA_018224645.1 Cyclobacteriaceae bacterium | reverse complement strand
TCCGTAAATGAGGGGTTCCGTCCTCCCCGATCCCATAACAGGGCCGGTTCCAGCGATATACGGTTGAATTATGGGTGGTCAATGCCTTTAGCTTCGGGATCTTGCCCTCATCGAGCAAGGAAAGTGCATCATCCTCCTCGCCGGTCATGAGCATGATCCTGAACCGCATGATGTCCTCTTTATACAGGTCGAGGATGGAATTGCGTAACCACTGGGTGCCGAAGGTTACACGGGGACTCCTGTCCCTCAGATGTTCGCTGGAGATCCGGGTATCGATCGATTGCTGAAATAATGCCACCCGGGTTTCCTTCCAGAGCCGTTTTCCAAACAGCATCGGCGAATTGGTCGCCAGGGCCAGCACGGGGGCTGTCAGAACCTGCGCATGATTGTATTTCCTGACAAAATTCTCGGGATCTACCTGGAGATGAACCTGGAAACTGGTATTGCAGGCTTCAAGCATGGCAGAATCATGTTTGATGATCAGTTCATCAATTCCCCTTACCCGTAGTTCGTAGACTTTTCCCCTCAACCGGTTGATTGCCTTTACCAGGGCGGCATACCTGTCAAGGGGCGTCATATTCTCCAGCTCGAGGTCAAATTTCCGTATCGAGGGAAGAATGCCTGTGATCGCATAATCCACACCGATTTTGCCTGCCTCCTTTCTCAGGGAATCCAGCAATTCATTGATCTGCTTTTCAAGGGCGCTGAAACAATCCTTTTCGAAATACTTCGGGGGAATATTTACTTCCATGTTAAACTTGGCAAGTTCCGTGGTGAAAAATTTCTTGTCCAGATGGTCCAGAAGTTCCATTACCCTGGGGGCCGGCTTAAAATGTTCATCGATAAGACAGATCTCCTGTTCAACCCCGATTTTTGGCTTTCCATGCCTGAAATATCCTGATGTCAACATCTTTTCCAGGGCTTTCACATCCTGCAGCAGTTTCTGGGTAAACTGATTCAGATCTTTCTGTTTTACAATTGACTTAACTTTTAAATCGCCCATGGAAATGAATTTCTGCCCGATCGATGTTAATTTTCACGACGTTTTTGTAAACGCCAGCCTGGAATTACCGTAATGAAATAACATTACGGCATGGAAAACAAAGATTAATCCCTATTAAATTTAAGGAATTTATTGAATAAATTAATAGTATTATATTTGGATCGGCGAATTGTAAGGTACATGAATATGAGATTTTTAATTGTTTTGCTCTTTTTTGTCCTCGCTGCTGTAACCGGATTTGGTCAGCAGCAAACGCTCTATATGAACGACAGCACCATTGTTGGCAAGGGGAAAATAGTTGACAATAAGAAGGAAGGGGAATGGATCCTGTATAATACGGAAACACAATTAACCGAAATAGGGATCTTTGAAAATAACCGCAGGACCGGAAAGTGGGAGGTATACAGTCCGGATGAAACCAAACTCCTTGAGATCAGCTACGTCGCTGACAGGGTTGACGGGAAATACAAAACCTTTTATCAGAACGGCCGCCTCTATGTTTCGGGGGAATTGCAGGATACCCTGAAAACAGGTCTCTGGAAGGAATATTACCCGGATGGTATACTGAAAAGTGAGGGAATGTATGAAAAAGGCCTTAAAACCGGCCTGTGGAACTATTACAAGGATTCAGGACTGCCGTATATCGAGGCCGAATACACCCGCGATACGTTGAATGGAAGTTATAAGGAATATTATCTTTTTGGTGACCTGATGAATTCCGGGTCATACAACATGGGGGTTAAAGAGGGATTGTGGCAGGAATATAATTCCTATGGATATGTTTCCGTTTCCTGCAAGTATGAGGAGGGGATGAAAAATGGGGAATGTGTTGAATATTATGATGATGGGTCGGTGATGGCACGTAAAAATTACGATATGGATTTCCCTGCCGGTAAATGGGTCTTCTATTATGGAAATGGACAGAAAAAAAATGAGATGACTTTCGAGAACGGTTTTCTTGAAGGTGAATATATTGAATTCCATCCCAACGGGAAAGTCAGCGTGATCGGCAAATATGTCCTGGGCAAGAAAGTGGATATCTGGAAGAACTATTATGATACGGGCGTTCTGTTTTCTATGGGACAGTACCTGGATGATAAAAAGAATGGATTATGGAAGTATTTCAACGCTTACGGGTACCTGGTTTCGGAAGGAAATTTCAAGGATGGCCTGGAGGATGGGCAGTGGTTCTTTTTCTACGATGATGATGAGATTGAATCGATCGGATCCTATGTGGAGGGCAAACAGGACGGTTTATGGGGTCTTTTCTGGAGGAATGGCAATCTGAAGCAGGAAGAAACCTGGAAGGAAGGAAAACTTACCGGGATCACCGATGTGTATTTTGAAGATGACACCATGAGTGCCGGAAATTTTTCCGGGGGTAACGGGATCAGGATGATATATGATGAAAACAAACAGGTAAGAGAAAAGGTCGAATATAAGGATGGCGAAGTAAACGGCCTGTTTGAAACCTATGATGCTTCAGGGAATCTTACGGTCAGGGGAGAAATGAAGGATGGGAAAAAGAATGGATCATGGGTCTATTATTATGATAACGGAAACATTGAATCCAGGGGAAATTATACCGATGACCTGTTGACGGGGAAATGGGAATTTTATAACCGGAGAGGCAAGTTGAAGGAGGAGGTCAGTTATCTCACGCCTGAAGAAAAGGATGAATCCTGAGATGTGATGATTTTTTAATCAAGTGCAGTTAGTACACCGGGCCGGTTTCTGGCGGGATTTTTACCTCAACCCCGATCATTCATAAAGTATTTAAAATGGAATACCATCTGGATAAAACTTGATTGTTTTCTATATGAACCTCGTCCGGCCACTGTGCGCGGTCATTTGCGCCGGCAGCTGGTCTGACGAGGACGGGCCGGATCCGGGCCAGCCACTTACATAATATATCTGTAAGCGCCAAGGTCTTTCCTTAGTGCCATTTCATTATTTCCTCCGCAATTTTTCCCGGAGCAGGCGCAGAGATTGTACGCCAGGTGTGGCCCCTGGCTCATCCGTGTCCACTTTCCTGAACATCAACATAATTCTTTCCCGCTGCAAAATTTGGAATTTACATCAACATGCCATAAATTTATAGTTGCATATACATCTTAATTTTATGGAGCCCAAACATCTTGATGAAAACATTGCCTTCCTGATCGGAAAAGCCAGCCATTTATTTTACAGCCGGGTGACAGGTGCATTCCGTGAAAAAAAGATCGACGTGACTGTTGAACAATTTTCCATCCTCACCATTCTCTGGTATGATGACGGACTGCTCCAGCAGGAAATAGCCAACAGGCTCAACCGTGATAAAACCACGCTGACACGGGTGATCAACAACATGGAAAAAAGGAACCTGGTCGTCCGGATCCCTGATAAATCCGACCGGAGAGTGAATCTTATTCATCTGACCTATCTTGGCAAGGAACTTCAGAAAACATTGACTGAAACAACGGGGAATATTTATCTGAAATCCATCGAAGGACTTTCGCCGGATAAATTGAGACATCTGGTCGAAAATTTAAATACGATCATTAACAACCTGCAATGAAAATTCCCGTATTTAGTTGTATATACAATTATAAATTTTTTAACTATGAAGACAATATTTATTCACCTGGGCCGCATCCTGCTCGGGACAATTCTGCTATTACTGATCTGGATGATCAGCATGTCAATTGCCGAATATTTCATTCCCAGTCATTTGCAGGTGAGCGAGGCTCCGGAGGGACTTCTTTTTTCCCGGTTCCTGCTGGTTTGCCTGATCCATGTGATCCTTCTTTATGTTACCATACGTCTTTCGGTATGGTCAGGGGTCAGGCTTATGCTCACGGTATTCCTCCTGATCTTCATGATCCAGTATTTCCTGAGTATGATTGAAGCCGTCTGGTTCAACGAAAGCCTGAACATGCCGGTATCGGGGATCAGTTCCCTGCTATTATCCGGCTTTCTTCTTTCATTATTCTTCACACCCCTGATGGTCTGGATCGGCGGAAAAATCGGGAAGCCGGGGAAGCCGGAGAAACCGGGAATGCTTCATGTGGAAAAAAATCAGCAAAATATTCCTCGGACAGATTTTTTTGACAGGGACCTGATC
>JAGTVG010000074.1 GCA_018224645.1 Cyclobacteriaceae bacterium | reverse complement strand
TTAAAAAATTTCTGCGTTTGGTGGATTTTATATTTTTCATGATTTCAAGTAATTAAATCTTAATCAATTTAGGAAAAAATTCAGAGGTTAAACATAAAATAGAAAACGAATTATCATTCATCATAATTGACGGTCATCTGGATATATTCAGTTTATTTTTAATTTCCATATTCGTTGCAGTAAAAACTTCAATAAATTCATCATATGGCTGATGATTTCCGTATATCAATCCCCGGTTTGCCCTCCTCGTTGGCGAATCGACATCAAACACTTTAAACCAGGCAGCCCCCAGGATATAGGGTCTGGATGCCAGCTGCATCATGCATGTACGGTAAATTTTCGCTCGTTCCTGCTGATCTTTTACAACCTGTGGCCAGCTCCAGTCCAATCGTCTGTTTAAAGGATCGGCCCCTAAGCCATACAGGCCTGAATCCATGGCAGGTATACTCCATTCCCCGATGATGACTGGCCGGCCGGTTTTTTCATGAATCCATTCCAGGATCTTCAGTTCTCCCTTACTGAAGCCCATAAATAAATTTTCCGGGTATATGTTGACACAAACCACATCATATTTTGACCAGAGATCAATGGTGCGGTACAGGCTCATCATGGGATCAAGGTTCAGCCGGTTCGAGATGATCAGATGATCAGGGTCGAGTTCCTTCACCATTTGATAGGTATAATCAATGTACTCCCGGATCATTATTCTTTCGAAAGCAATGAAATCCGGATAAAGCGGGTCATCCCATTCAACAGGCGAAGGTTTGTTTAACAGAATTGCTTCGAAGGACGGGAAATCATAATGGTTGAAATCTGAACTCCATGTATCATTTAAACTGGAGATCTTTTCATATTTGTTTTCAAGATGCCTGATAAATTCTTTCGCTGAATAATCTCCCCATACATATTCAAATAATGAGCTGTAATCTATTTCATTATCCATAAACCAGCCAGCAAACCAGGGCTTTTCCTTATACCGCCGGGTCATTTCTTCGGCTTTCGTTCTGGCATCCTTTCTCCATTCAGGGTTAAACGGGTCGGGAAATGAATGGTCATGAACACCTTTCAGTTCCCCTTGGTTATTTTTTGCATAATAATCCTTATCAGCGCCCATAATCGAAAAATTCAGGACCTGGTACATCGGAAACCAGGGCTTGCCGTTATTGAACCTTTGTTCCGTTAAAACGGCATATTCGTCTACCGTCCATCCGGCAAAGGAATTGATCCCCCAGGATTGCAAAAGATCGTATTGTTTTGTAGCATATTCCATCCGGTTGCCCTTGTATGCATCGTCGAACCATTCCGCAAGCCGAATATTACCGTTCCCGCTTACACCCGGGATTTCACCCATCGTGGCAATGGCCCAGGTGGGTTGGCCAAGTGGATCCACGAGCCACCATCTTTCTCCGTTTTTGATGGTTTCAAAATACCCGGTCGCCTTAAATGGATCCGGCGGTGGTTGCTGCTCTATCCCCGGTGCGGGTATTTCCCTCCATTTTCTGAATTCCTGAATATCTGCCTCGTCTGCCACCTTTAATTCTACATCATCAATGTATGCCGTTCCCTTTGTTCGAATCCAGATAAAAAATTCGATATCTGTCTTTAAGGCATCAGGAGGCAGGGTGTCCAATAACCATTTAATCTCTGTCCATTCATCGCTGGTTGATATGAATTTCTGATACTTGAGGGGCTCACTATTCTCCCGCTGTACATTCAGCCGGGCAACCAGCGGGATCGGATATTCACCGATATTTTCAGTCCTGTACCAGAATGTCAGGAGATATTTATTCTCCGGATTAATCACGATGGGATCTTCAGTACTGAAACCATTCATTTCCCATGCATCAGACCACATCCTTCCGAATTGCATGGCATATTTTCCACGGTGGGCATTTTCAGAAACTCCGGAGAGAAAAGTAGGCGATGCACCAGATGTTTTTATAGCCCATCCGGAGGGGACAGATAGGCCTACCGCTTCAAATCCTGGATTGTGGATGAGGTTCTCAGGAGGATCCGTCTCCGGGCGGCAGCAAATAATGATCAAAGGAGAAAGAAGTAGCAGTAGATAAATTCGCATGGGTCCTGAAAGTTTTAATACATTCAAAAGGTGATCCGGAATGATTTCATTAGGAAATTTTGTTCTTCCTTTCAGCATATCCGGGTAATTAGTAAACAGATTCACGGTTTGTTATTCCGGTTAAACCTGGTTTCCCTGAGTCGCCTGAACATTTCAAGGAGTTCAGGGATACCCCTGTAAAGCATCTTTACAGACATGTATGTAAATGAAGTTATAGAGAAAACAATAACAATGATCCAGAATATGGTATAACCTGTCATGGTTTAAGTTTTGACTTTTCGGGAACTAAATATTGAATGGAGGAAATTTCCTGCCATCATGCCGATAAAGGCCAGCAGAAATCCTCCCCATCCCATTTCGGAAGCATAGGTCATTTTAATATACTCCGGCAGGAACAAATAGGCAATGGGAGGCAATGCGCCAAGCGTAATGGCAAAGTAAGCTCCCGTGATATTTGTTTTATGCCAGTATATTCCAAAGATCAGGCAGATCAGGGTGCCCGGAATAAACAGCATGCCTGTCATGTTCAGATAAAAATACAGGTATCCTTCGATCTTATGAAATAATGACCACCAAATGATAAAGATCATTACGGCGGCCATGGTAATTCTGCTGATCAGGAGCTGATTTTTGGGACCCGGATCGCGTCCTGTCAGCATTTTAACAAGGGTGCCGATCAGATCCTGTGAAACTACAGAACTCCATGAAAGAAGATAACTTGAGTAGGTTGACATGGATGCCGCCAGTAAAGCCGCCAGAATCAAACCAAGCATACCTTTCGGCAC
>JAGTVG010000073.1 GCA_018224645.1 Cyclobacteriaceae bacterium | reverse complement strand
TACTATCTTACTTTTATGTTCTTTTAGCATAGCATAAGGTACAAAAACTTATGCGGATTTGGGAGCCATTGCTCCCATTTCTTTTAGATTATTATTAATAATTAAGGCTGCCCTTTTAAGACAGCCTCATGAATATAAAATCAATTCCCTTCCTCATATTTCCTCCTGAACCGTTCGTATAATTCCTGCTGTTTACCCTTGAGGTTAAGCTTTCTGCCTCTGATGAATGCATACTCAACCCGGTTGGTACGCATATCCAGCAGGTCGCCGGACGAAATCACGATATTGGCATCCTTACCGGCTTCCAGCGTACCCGTAAGATGATCGATGGCCAGTATCCTGGCGGTGTTCGAGGTGATCATTTGGAGTGCCTCCTCTCCTGACAATCCATAAGCAGCAGCCGTTCCGGCAAAAAATGGAAGGTTCCTTGAACTCTGCAATTCATCCCGATAGGTCAATCCGACAAGTATCCCTTTTTCCTGTAGCAGTGCGGGAAGTTTATAGGGCAGATCGATATCTTCAAAATCCCGTCCTGGCAGGCGGTGCAATTCATCGAGCAGTACAGGTATATCCCTTTCCTTCAGGAGATCCATCACATAATAGGCATCCGTCCCCCCGATCAGTACCACCTTTTTTATACCGCAGCGACTTATTGAATTGATCCCGGTAACAATCTCCTTTTTACCGTCTGCATGAAGAAAAAGCTGCTGCCTACCTTCAAATATTCCTTTCATAGCCTCCAGTTTCAGATTGACAGGTTCGCGGTCCTTCAGGATCCGATATGCAGCCGCCTCATTAAGGAACTTTTCAATAGATTGAACCTGGTCATCATAATTTTCATTTTTAACCCAGTCAATTTCACCTTCAGAAATTTTCGGAGGTCTCATCATCGGCGGCCAGTGAAGATGGATCCCGATGTCCCTGGCATACGCTGCATCTTCCCAGTTCCAGCCATCCAAAGCAACCACAGATGATGTCCCGGATATCAGACCGCCATCGGGGACAATCTGTGCCAGCAGGATCCCATTAAACCGGAGGGTCGGAATTATCTCCGAATCCGTATTATAGGCGACCAGCGCATGAACATTCGGGTTGAATTCTCCAACCTCAGTATGATCCTGGGATGCACGGACCGATATGATATCGTCCAGGCCAACCTGAGAATTGGCCACAATCAACCCCGGATATATATGACTGCCCGCCACCTGGTATACATCATACTCTGTCAGATCTATTTTTACATTTCTCGCATCACCAACCGAAGTTATTTTACCTTCTTCAAAAATGAGCATGCCGTTTTCAAATACTTCCCCATTCCCGACATGAATGATCCCATTCATCAATGCCACCGGTTTTGATTGTGATGGTGCAGGTTCAGGCACCTGTGCCCCCGCGGTTACTGCCGTAAAGAGCAAAATTATTAATCCTTTGATAATCTGATCCATCGTTAAAAATTATTGTACATTACATCATTACATTGCCACATATGCCTGTACTTTTTTTTCGCCTTTTGTGTTTTTTCCCCTTTTATTTTCGCTTCTCCCATTTTTTCAACCAGCCTAGCCCTTTCTTTCCGTATCCACTCCCTTCTTTCAGCGTCTTTCTCCGTTTCATAATAAAAAATCCCATCCACCATCGTTTTTTCAGCTTTAGCGTAGATCGAAAGCGGGTTATCTGACCATAATACAAGATCTGCATCCTTCCCTTCGGCGATACTTCCCATCCGGTGGTCAAGATGCAATAATTTTGCAGGATTCAGTGTAACCATCTTCCATGCATCTTCCTCAGATACTCCTCCATATTTTATAGCCTTTGCCGCCTCCTGGTTCAGCCTCCTGGCCATTTCAGCATCATCGGAATTAATGGCTGTCACTACCCCAACCTCATTCATAAGTGCTGCATTATAGGGTATGGCCTCTCTGACCTCATATTTATAAGCCCACCAGTCAGAAAAGGAAGAACCTCCAGCTCCGTGAGCCAGCATTTTATCAGCGACTTTATAACCCTCCAGGATATGGGTGAATGTATTGACCGTAAAACCGAACTGCTCAGCCAACTTGATCAGCATATTGATCTCCGACTGAACATAGGAATGACAGGTGATGAATCTCTCTTTATTCAATATCTCCGCCAAAGCCTCCAGTTCAAGGTCTTTCCGGGGCCTCGGGAACATTTTCTTCTGTTTTTTATTGAGCTTTTCATATGTTTCCAAAGATTCCCGGTATTCTCTGGCCCTTGTAAATGCATCGGCCATTACCTGCTCGACACCCATACGTGTCTGTGGGAACCTGGTTACGAAATCTGCTCCGGCATTTGATTGTTTTACATTTTCACCGAGTGCAAATTTTATAAATTCATCCGCACCCCCGATAAGCAATCCGGAAGGTGGATTACCCCATCGAAATTTTATGATGGCCGATTGCCCCCCGATAGGATTGGCAGAACCATGCAATAACTGGGCCACGGTAACTCCTCCTGCCAGTTGTCTGTAGATATTGATATCTTCGGAATCAAGCACATCCTTCATTCTTACCTCAGAAGTAACCGCTTCCGCAAATTCATTCACGCTGGATAAGGCAATATGCGAATGTTCATCGATGATGCCGCTGGTAAGATGTTTCCCGGTGGCATCCACAATCCGTGCATTGTCAGCAGTCAGATTCTCACCAACACGGGCAATTTTTCCATCCTCTACCAGGACATCTGAACTCTGAAGGATCCCTGCAGATTCATTGGTCCACAGGGTGGCATTTTTAAATAGCACCCTTTCCATAACAGTTTCCTGCTGCCAGCCATAGGCAACGAAGGGGTAAATCATTTCCCCGGGTTTTAAGGAATCCTGATCTACCTTATGGATGACAGTATCTTTTTTTTCTGTTTTTCCCCTGTAAAAAGCAGTCCAAAAAACCTGATCCCCATTATTTTTTTGTCCATTTCCCCTGAAGCCGTCCGCTGTTTCCCACCCTGTTAACCTGTAATGCAGAGATCCTTCCTCATCAGGCTTGAATGAAAAAAAAACATTTCCTCCGGCAAAATCAGCATTTACTTTCATCTCCGTGGTATCATTGATGTGAATCGCCGGCTTCAGATCTCCTTTTTCAATGGTTAAATGAAGTTCGTAGGTTATATCTTCCACTACAAGATCGTAGGTGCCTTCAAGCCGGGCAATATGGATATCCTCAACCACATAACGTTTGCCCATGATCCAGTTTTCATAAATTACCGTACCCTCGCTGAAGAGGCTATCCGAGGTGATCAGGAAATTGGCATAACTGCCGGACCTCAGCCCCCCTAATTTTTTATCCGCGTTAAGCAGGCGGGCAGGTGTTTCTGTCATTGCCTGCAGGGCACCATTTTGCGACAATCCATATTTAATGGCCTTCCGGATATTTTTCAGCAGATCTTCAGGATCTTTTAATCCATAAGAAGTGATCGCAAATGGTATGCCTGCTGATTCGATCATGGAAAGATTTGCAGGAGCCATTTCCCAATGTTTCATCTCTTCAAGGCTCAGGTTTAAAGCATCATCGGGATTGGCCACATCATAGGCCTCCGGAAAATTCACCGGAATGATCAACGGGAGACCGGTTTCTGAAATTTCCGTGATTCGCTGATATTCATCACCTGCACCCTTGACTATATACGACACATTAAATTCCCTGCCGGTTTCCCATATCCTCATTATGTCCTGTTTGTTCTCAATATCAAAGATCTGTGGCAATGACTGTAGTTCATTAAAATACTGCAAGCTCAGATTGGTCTGTTTTCTGTTCAGGGGAGATCTGTACCATTCGGCATCATAGTATGTTTGCCGTAATAGGGCGATCGCACCCATTTTGGAACTTGGATAAGCCTGTGATGAACTGCCTTTGTCCAGTGAATAATGAGCTGCCGCTTCCGGGATAACAATACTTTCCTGGATGGGTCCGTCGATCAGGTTTACCAGGGAAGAAGAGCCACGGACAATTCCATCGGGTAGAAAAGTCAGGACAGTGCCGATTCCCTGAGACCTGAATTTTTCAGCCTTTTTTTCCGTAAGTTTCATCACATTGACCGCTTTATGGTCTGAATGAATGGCGTCATTCCACCCGAAGGACCCTTCCTTTCTTTCTGAATCGTATTGAGCGGAACGTGAAACATCTTCAGGGCGCTTTACATCGGGCATTCCGTAATCCGTATAGATATCGATGAGACCCGGATAAATGAAAAAACCTTCCAGGTCAACGACTACCGCACCATCGGGAATTTGTACACCAGGGCCCACCTCCTTAACGAATCCATCTTCTATGATCAGGGTGCCCTTTATTATGCGGGAAGAAAAATCGGCAAAAATGGTTGCGTTTTTAAATGCATAGATTTCAGGTCTTTCATCCTGAACGCCATTCACCGGAAAATTTTCCTGCCCACGGGCTAAATGAGAACCCGTTATGATCAGGAAAATGATTAGTATTCGCTTCATCGTTATTTTTTTAATGACCGTTAAAATACATTTTTTTATGAAATGATACCCAGCCCGTATTGGATTTCCCGAAAATGAGCCTAATGGATATTTATTCATGCCATCACTTGGAGTGATGGCATGAATAAATTTTTTTATATTTGACCATCATAAATTATCATTCATGATCAAATTTCTCTATTTATCCCTGGGCGGAATCGCAGGCGCCCTCTTAAGATACATTACCTCGGGCGTGATCAACCAGGTCCTGGGTATCAGTTTTCCCTATGGCACTTTTGTCGTGAACATGACCGGATCCTTTCTGATTGGTTTTCTCTGGGGATTATCGGAAAATATTGTTTTCTCTCCCAATATGCGTTTATTCCTTTTCGTGGGACTTCTGGGAAGTTTTACCACTTTTTCAACCTTTGCACTTGAAAGCATGAATTATCTGAGGGATAATAATGCCAGAATAGCGATTGCAAATATTATGATCAGTAACATACTGGGTGTCGTCCTGGTGCTTGCCGGGATGTTCCTTGCGAAATTTATTTTTACCACCAACTCATAAAACATGAAATTACCTGAAACAGGGATTCTCTTAAGAATATTCATCGGAGAATCAGACGTATATAAAGGCCGAACACTTTATGAAGCCATCGTTATGCGGGCGAGGGAATTGCATATGGCCGGTGCAACCGTAATCCGGGGAATCATGGGTTTCGGTGCCAACAGCAGGATCCACACCACCAAGTTGCTGACATTATCCGAGGATCTGCCCATCATCATTGAGTTCGTGGATACGGAAGATAAGATCAACCTGCTGATGCCGTTTTTGGATGAAGTGGTCAAGGAAGGATTGATCACCAAGGAAACGGTGAATGTGATCAAATACATACATAATAAAAAAATCACCTGATCATTTTATATGAAGAGACTTTAATTTAAATTATGATATACATCCCGGATTCTATATACCATGAAAAGTCATCTTGAAAAAATAATGGATTTTATCACACAGCAGAACATCGCTGTTACGGGTGTATCTTCCAGGCAGCCTGATGCGGCAAATCATATTTTCAATAAATTCAGAACGGGGAATTATAATGTGTTTGCCGTCAATCCAGGGGCAGCAGAGGTCGAAAATGTAAAATCCTTTCCCAATATATCTGCGATAGGCCGGAAAATCGATGGGGTGGTCATTGCCTCGCCACCTTCATCTGCACAATCCATTGTCGAGGAATGTCTCAGGATGGGCATCCGCAGGATATGGTTTCACAGCTCTGTCAATCAGGGAAGCCTGGATTTTGATGCCGCTGATTTTGCAGAAAAGAATGGGATTGAGGTGATCAGGACCGGGTGTCCGTTGATGTATATTAAACCGGTTGATTTCCCTCATAAATGCATCAAATGGATACTGAATCTTTCAGGGAAGGTCCCGAAAAAATAGATACGCTTTTTTTGAAATTTCTCTATTATTCTATAGTTTCAATCATGCCTGCATTCAATTTTGACCGGATTGCCGACCAGTATGAATCCTATTATGATACTGATCTGGGTCGACAGGTTGACCATGTGGAAAGACAACTTGTCTGGCGCTATATGATCCACACGTCCCTTGCTAAACCGGTACTTGAAGTCGGGTGCGGAACCGGCCATTGGACTACATTCTTCCGCCAGAAAGGCCTTGAATTGAATGCCATTGATATCTCTGAAAAAATGCTGGAAAAGGCAAAAGAAAAAAATCCGAAAAATGTTAATTTCGAGCATATGGATGTGGAAAATATGACCTTTCCAAGCCGGAAATTCGATAGTATTGTTGCAATTGCCACCCTTGAATTTGTAGAGGATCTTGACCGGACATTGAATGAAATTTACAGGGTTCTGAAGCCCGGTGGTTATTTCCTGGCTGGCTGCCTGAATGAATTATCAGAGATAGGCCAGCGGAAAGAAGAAAATGATATTTACAGAAATGCCCGTTTTTTTACACCGGACCAACTGAATGAGATCCTTTCCCGTTTCGGTGATCCGGAAATAGATGGATGTGCCATCATTGAAAAGGAAAAAATCCTGGATTACCCGGACATTGACCGGATCGAGAAACCAATCCGTTTGAAAAAAGGAGCATTTTTAACCGGGTTGGTTCAAAAATCAAAATGATGATGATCACTGCAGAATTAAGCCTTGTTTGATGTAAATAGTTTTACTCCTTGATGAAAACGCACCAGGATTATGGCTGATCGAGGTATCCTTCCGGAATGGCTGTAATATTCCTGATCTCCATCTTTCGGAAAAACACCTCCGCCCCTTCCGATTGCAGCTGAATGTTCCCTTTGGTTAATGGGATGCTATTCCCGTTCACCTCCAGGTGTGAATCCACATTCACCATATTGACTACCCCATTGATCACATGGAGGCTGGTATCGCCCAGGCAGATCACTTCAACCACATTCCATTCACCCAGCGGTTTTTCACTCATTTCGTTTTTTGAGCAGATCTTACCTCCCTTTTTCCCTTCACCGAATTCCACAAGTCCGGCAGCTGGATCATAAACATATCGTTGATCTTCACCAGGACGGGAAGCAGTAATACTGCAATAGGTATCCCCCATCCGGTAGGAGTCCCCGAACATGGTTTCCATCATCTGGCATTCATGTGATTTTTTCCATACCCCAAGACCCTGACCGTAATCGCCTGTGCCATGATATAGCAGCCCTGAATTCCTGAGCCTTTCCGATCCTTCAGGCCATTTCAAGGCACCCCATTTCACTTCCATCCGGTAATGATAATTTTCAAATTCCTCCCGGGTGGCGAGGGACCCGTTTATCTGTCCGGATGCCCGTATGGCAGGTTCACCATCTTCCTCCACCACCGTGAAAACATCGAGTGGATCGTTGTTCAACCCGACTGGATTCAGGTAATTTCCTTCAGCATCCTTTTCCATAACCGGAAGTTCGACAGACGGATCGGGAACGCCAATATACGTTTCCCAGCCTTCAAGGTTCTCACCGTTAAACAGGCTGCGAAATTGTGCTGCTTCTTCCCTGGGTGCCTGACAGGTCATCAGAAGGCTCATCATGAGCATGAGGAATAATAATTTCTTTTTCATAAAAAATCAGTTGGTTTCAGCGCTAAAAATTGGATTCGAAAATAATCATTTTACCAGAGGTTTTAATCCCATTGCTGAATAAAGTTTTTAAAATGAAGCTATGAAAATTGTTTCAATCGTCTATAACTCATGCCATCGCTTTGAGTGATGGCATGAGTATAGACGATTAGTAATCGAACCTGATCATCACTCCCTTTTCCTGTAACTGTTTCAATGCCCATTTAAACTTCTCATATTCCATGGATCCTTTTTCCGTACTGTTTTTGTCGAGATAAATATACCTGAGATATTCAAAACCGGAAATTTCAGGCGGGAATTTGCTGATCAGGTTACCGGATAAATTCAATTCTTCCAGGTTCTCAAGTGCAAGGAGAACTGACGGGAATTCCGTAAGATGGTTTTCATACAGATGCAGGTACTTTAAATTATGCAGATTCCCTATCGATGCAGGAAGGCTCCTCAAATGATTATGATGCAGGTATAATTCGCGAAGATTTACCATATCACCAATGGATTCGGGTATTCGCTGCAAACGGTTATGGGAGAGATAAAGAATTTCCAGGTTTTTAAATTGCGATATTCTGGGCGAAAGGTCCGTCAGTTCATTATAATACACATCCAGCCAGAGCAGATTGGAAAGATTAAACAGTTCATCGGGAAGATCTTTTAACCTGTTCTTGTACAGCATCAGGTTTTCCAGGGAATCGAAACTGCCTATTTCAGGAGGAATTGTTGTCAGCTTATTTTCAGGAATGGCAAGCCTGGTGAGGTTTTTAAAATGTTTTATTTCAGGCGGGAGATAAATCAGGCCGCAATTCCTGATAATCAGCCGCTTTAGATTCGGAAGGGTTACGATATATTTCGGATCGAGGAATAAAGGATTGAAGCTGATCTCCAGCTCTTCAATCTGGTCAAGTTTATGAAGTCCCTTCAGGGACCTGATCTGGTTATAGCTCAAATTCAGATATTCAAGATGTTTCAACCGGTAAACCCTTTTCGGGATCCTCTTCAACTGGTTGTGAGACAGATCCAAACTTTTTAAGGAGTCCCACCGGAATATCCGTAATTTTCTTCCCTTATCCGATAACAGGTTATCATTCAATTTCAGATGTTCCAGGTTTTTTAATTTCCGGAGTGAACAGGGCATTTTCCGATATTCATTTTCGGATAGATCGAGAAAACGGACCTGATCATTTCTGGCAAACCTGGTTTTTCTCCCCGTCAGTTGATTCCTGGAAAAATTGATCGATCTGATATTCAGATCCCGGGTCAACCGCTTGGGGACCCTGGTTAGATCAT